>CAKQFW010000131.1 GCA_934230965.1 uncultured Prevotella sp. | reverse complement strand
GCCTTCGACAATGAAGAAGATAGGTAATGCCGCTTTTGAGTATGCGGGCCTTGAAACATTAACCCTTCCTGAAGGGTTCAACTCGTTAGGAGAAAGGTGTTTTAAAAATAGCAAACTGGTAAACGTAGTGCTGCCAAACAGCCTCACAGAGATACCAAGGGAAGCTTTTTATAATTGTAGGCGACTGCAGACGGTGCAGATGTCAGACAATGTCACCTCTATTGGCGTTAGTGCTTTTGACAATTGTGCCTATCTTACAACCATGAATATGCCGTTGTCGATTGAAACCATTGGCAATAGTGCCTTCAGCGGATGTGAAGCATGGAAATATGAGGGCGAGATGAAGACCCCCAACCTTAAGAGCATAGGTCATAGTGTCTTTTATCTATGTAGTAGTCTGAACTGCGACTACACCGTGCCTCATCTATGGGACCAGTTGCCCAATTCTATCTTCAGATGTTCTGGATTTAAGTCGCTCACCCTTTCTGAGGGCATCACCAGCATTGAGCATAGTGCATTTTTGAACAGCAATACGCAAATATATAACCTGCCTAAATCGCTTAAGCAAATGGGTACCAGCGCGTTCCGCGAAGCTTATGTGAAAGAAGTAAACTTTGCTCCTGGCACCTCGCTTGAAAAGATTGACAAATATACGTTTGAGAAGTGTATCAAGCTGGAAGCAGTAAATAACCTTCCGAGCGACCTCAAGATGATAGAAGAGTATGCTTTTAATGGCTGCTACAACCTGAAGGCACTCCGTTTGCCTGAGGGCCTCACCACCATTGGCAACAACGCGTTCTGTGGTTGTAAGGCGTTGGAGAGCATGAACTTACCATCGTCGCTCATCACCCTTGGTGACATGGCGTTTTATGAGTGCAAAATGTGGGATGGTGAGGTATCGCTACCGCTTATTACTGATGTACCCAGTAGTGTGTTTAATTCTTGCAAAAAGTTGCGCAAGATATCGTTTGGACCTCAGCTGAAGTCGATAGGCACTTCGGCTTTGTGCAGATGTGAGGGAATTACCGAACTTAATCTGCCTAACGGTCTTGAAACCATAGAAACCGACGCATTTTACAGCTGTTCTAATCTGACCGAGGTGGTAATGCCAGAAAGCGTTACAAGCATTGGTGCAGAGGTGTTCGCATTCTGTTCTGCGCTAAAGAAGGTGACGTTGCCCAGCACACTGACAGAGATACCCGACAAGTTGTTCTACGCTTGTGATGTGCTGAACGATGTCGTTATTCCTACCAGCGTTAAGACAATGGGCAGAGGGGTGTTCTCAGGTTGTAAAGCGTTGGAGCGCATGACCATTGGCGATGGTGTGACCATTGGCAATAATCTGTTTTCTGACTGTGAATCGCTAAAGGAGGTTAAGTTGCCAGCAACGCTCACCACCATACCCGAATATACATTTAATAAATGTGTATCGCTGAAAAAGGTGGAATTTCCCGCTGGGCTGATGTCTATTGAAAGATATGCCTTTGAAGGCTCTGGAATAGAAGAGGTGGTGGTGCCCGAAACCGTGACCAATATAGCAGGCAGCTTTGCTAATTGTAAGGGCCTCAAACGTTTCGTGTTCCCCAAGAACCTGGAGACCATTGAAAACAGTATGTTTAGAGACTGCGAACTGTTGGCCGACATCACTCTTCCCACTAATGTGAAGACGATAGGCTCTTACGCCTTTGCGGGCACGCTCTTCGACAAGAGTGAGCTTCCTGCCACCGTAAACTCTCTTGGCTACAATGCTTTTGAAAACTGCAAACAGCTAAAAGAGATGTTTATACCTGAGGGTGTGACCAGCATACCCGAAGAGCTGTTCATGTCTTGCACAAGTTTGACGCGTGTGGTGTTGCCATCAACAGTCACTAAGTTTTATGGCGGAAACACGTTTAAAGGTTGTCCGCTCACCGATATTGTGTGTCACGCGCCTACGGCTCCTGATGCCGAAAACTATGTTTTTGATGCCAATCATTATAGCTCAACCCGATTGATTGTTCCTGAGGGTTCAAACTACAATGACAAATATCCTTGGAGCCGTTTTAACCAAAAGAAGGAGGCAGAGGGCTTTATCACTCTTGGCAACCCCGTGTTCTCGAAAGAGAGTTGCACCTTTACCGACCCCATCACGGTGACAATCACGAACCCCAACGCCACAGGCACAATTTATTATAAGTTGGTGCCCGATGGAACAGAGAAGAAAGATGTACCCTACGCCGTGTATGCCGAGCCGTTAACACTTAGCGAACAGTCGGCCACCATTTATGCCTACATCATCGATGGCATAAACAGTAGCGAGTATGTGCAGAACGTTTACACCTATAAAGCGCCCGTTATACGTAAGGTGTCGCTCCAGATTTGTGGCATGAATGTGGACGAGAAGAACTGTAACGATGTGCTGGGTGACAAGGGTTCGGTGGTGTATGACCCGAAGAGCGAGGTACTTACACTGACTTGGGCTACCATTGACGCAACAAAATATAAGGAGGCCTACTCGGCTATTGATGGTGGCGGTGGCGACCTTACCATACGCGTGGTGGGCCATTGCACCCTGAAGAGCAACGGATATGGCATCAACTATGGTGTGTTCGGACTGGAAGGTGGTGGTGGTAACCTTACCATCGTGGGCGACGACAATAGTATGCTCAACATTGAAATGGGCGATGATGCTGCTGATGCCATCTATTCATACCTTGGCAACCTCACCATCGATAACTGTTCTGTGATTATAAACGGTGGTTGGTCAGGTGTGTTTATGAAGTATGGTATGGAAGGCGAAAACGGCGTGTTCACCATCAAGGGCGAAAACGCATTGCTGAACAGCACGGGCAAACAGGCCGCTATCATGAATATAGGAACGCTGGTGCTGGACGAAGGTCTGGAGATTGTGGTTCCTGAGGGTGGCGTGTTCTTCGACCATGCCATCTTTTTGGGTGATGTTATGCAGCGCCATGTGGTGATACGCTCTACCCGTAACGACAACATGGTAGACGTTCCTGTAACGCGTGGCGATTACGACAGCAACTTCAGCAGCACAATGGTTGACGCTACAACGGGCGAGACAGCGACCTTGCAGAATGTGGTGATTGACAATGTATTCTTTAATGTGGTGCCAGATAACGGCGATGGCTACGACGCTACCGAGAAGTGCATCGTGCTGAACACCACCATGGACCTGAACTTGATGAACAACCGAGTGCCGACAGAGGCTAACAGCTATGAGGTGTTTGCCGACTGGTATAATGGCATGACGATGGTGCTGAATGGTAAGGGCACGCTGACCATCGACTGCAAGACGCTGGGCGCTACACGTTTGGGCGTAAAGATTGGCGACGCTGCTTGCCAATATTATACGGCCAACGAGCGCAACGCTGTAGAGGTAGAGTATGACTTGGCTACTGCACAGTATGCCTACATCTTTGCCGCGCCTGAAGATACTGACATCAAGAAGGCTCCTGCTCATGTGGCTGTAGGAAAGAGTAGCTTGTTAGTTTATGGCTTGAAGGTGGCGCAGACGCATGCTTACATCTGTATGTCTGAAGAGGGTATATATTCTACCTATACGCCGATGGTAAATATCGACTTGAGTGCACAGACCGACATCTCGGCCTATACTGTACAGGTAACGGGCGACGTCCTGATGACGACACAAGTGACGGGTAAGGTGCCCGCTGGCACAGCTCTGTTGATATGCCGCAAGGGTAAGACAACGAGTGTGGCTGTGCCGCTGGCAACAGGCGCTATGGATGTAATGCAATATAACGACCTTGTGCCTGTAACGAGCGTGATGCGCGCCGCCGACTTGGCCAAGGTGAATGGATATGTATTGATGCCTGAGGTAGGCTACTTTACAAAGGTTGAGTCTGACGATATGACGCTGGTGCTGCGTAAGGGCGAGGCTTATCTGAGGGTTTCAGATTTGGAGGCTCCGTATATGTTCAACCTGGCCGAGGCTACGGGCATTGGCGCTATTTCTTCGGCTGATGGCAAGGCTCCTGTGGTTTATACCATTCAGGGTCAGCGTGTAACGGCTCCCACCAAGCCGGGCGTATATGTTGTAAATGGAAAGAAACATGTTGTGAAATAATTGAACGTTAGCAATAAGTAAATAAATAATTAAAGAAGACGAACACTGGCTATGCGCATTGAATAGTTTAAGCTATGCACATTGAATAGTTTAAGCTATGCGCATTGAAAGCCAAGGTTCGTCTTCTTTGTTTTTGTTAAAGTTTTATGTTTGTGAACGATTATTGCAAAATATTTTGTAATTTTGCATCAACTTTCAAGCCAGTAAGGCCATAATGATTGTATGGCTGACAATGAAGTCACGCTGCTTCAGAAGGTTTTATTATGACATTAACAGCGCGAAACAACGCTTCTTTTTGGACAATTGTTGCTGTGGGATATTCCGATGGTGCGCCATCAGATAAAGCATATCCCTTCATGGCCCAGTGTGGGCCTTAGCGTGTTGAGAGGGGTGAAACGACAACAACGCCTAAAAGCTTTGAGGCAACAACGCCGTATGGCATTAACTGAATAATACTGAATAGTAATGTGAATATAATAAAGCCCGACAAATGCTCTTTACAAAAGCGTTTGTCGGGCTTTTTTTCATTATTGTTTCTCAAGTATTCAACTTCGTGTCACTATATACGAGTATATATTATCTACAAAGCAAATAGCTTGTCAACTTGTTACAAAGCAAATAGCTCGTCAACTCGTCAACTAATTACAAAGCAAATAGCTTGTCAACTTGTCAACTCGTTAACTCGTCAACTAATTATTAAACACCTTACTGCTTCATAAGGAATGTCTTAAAGCTGTCAAAGTCTTTGGTCATCTCAACGCTTTGCTTTGTTCCCTTCATGAAGGCGGCCAGGCGTTCAGGTATCTGTACCTCGGCACCGATGGCATCTTCTACCACGTTCTTAAACTTGGCGGGATGTGCGGTTTCGCCGAACACACCGTGCTCGCCAGGCTGTAGAAGGTCTTTCAAGGCTTGATAGCCACAAGCGCCGTGCGGGTCAAGAATATAGCCTGTGGTGTCGTGGCAAGCCTTCATGGTGTGTCTTATTTGTGCGTCGCTATAAGTAGCGCCACTCATCAGCGCCGAAATCTGCTTGTGGCTACCGCCAAAGAGGTCGTAGATACGTGCAAAGTTGCTGGGGTCGCCCACGTCCATGGCGTTAGCAATGGTTTGCTGGCTGTCGCGCGGCTCATACTTACCTGTCTGTAAGTATTTATACACAATGTCGTTAGCATTGTTTGCAGCGATAAAGCGCTTCACGGGTAAGCCCATCTTTTGTCCGAAGATGGCGGCGGTGATATTGCCAAAGTTTCCGCTGGGCACACATATCACATAGTTGTTCTCCTTGCCCATGCGTTTAAGCTGAGCGTAGGCATAGAAATAGTAGAACGCCTGTGGTAAGAAGCGTGCCACATTGATAGAGTTGGCCGAGGTGAGCTTCATGTGATGGCACAGGTCGTCATCCATAAACGCCTGTTTCACCAGTCGCTGGCAGTCGTCAAACACGCCATCTACCTCAATGGCCGTGATGTTTTGTCCCAGTGTTGTAAACTGGCTCTCCTGAATTTTGCTTACCTTGCCTTTGGGGTAGAGCACATATACGTGTATGCCGTCAACGCCCAAGAAACCGTTAGCAACAGCCGAGCCAGTGTCGCCGCTGGTAGCCACCAGCACGTTTACTTGCTCTTTGCCCTCTTGACGAATAAAGTATTGCAGCAAGCGAGCCATGAAGCGTGCGCCCACATCTTTAAAGGCGAGGGTGGGGCCGTGGA
>CAKQFW010000130.1 GCA_934230965.1 uncultured Prevotella sp. | reverse complement strand
TGCCCCGTCCTCCCAGAGAAGCGTTATATCAAAACAATGTTGGGGCTTGAGGATAGAGCACGTGTTGGTTGCTGGAGTACGGGGCACGGAGACCCCGTACTACTATGGTTTGCAATGCCATTCACTCCCCTCCATAAGGGGAGGGGAAAGCCGCGCTTGCGCGGCGCGGGGGAGGGGCTTCAGCTTGGGGGAGGGGCTTCTGTTTGTTATCATCCGTAACATATTTTCTGAATATAATTACATTTTGTTACTTATTTCTTGATTTATCGCAATAAATATAAATAAAAGAACAAAATAATTTGTTTGTTATAAAAATATAGTATATATTTGCAAACCGTAACAAGTAAGTGACGAAAATGAAGGAAAACGTAAATAAACATCTTCTTTTCTTTCAAAATGTCAAAACAAACGTTGCTACTAAAACATTTTGTTAAATACAGAATGTGAATAAAACAATGAAGAAATGGAGGAAATTACTACTGTTAGTATGATGAAGAGGAGGAAACAAATACTGTTAGTATGAAGAAAAGGAGGAGAACCCCAATAAAAGAGAGATAACAACTGTTAGAGATATCTATATAAAAAAGCTGAGAACATACAACAACACATGCACATTATAAGTGAGGCTCTCAAACACATCGTGAGAGCCTCCTTATTAACCCCATTCAGGCCCCGAAAGGTTTTAAAGGCCCCACAATGAGAGATAACAACAGCACATGCACATTGCATAAAAGATATACAATTTATATTTATTATTTGTTTTAGATTTTTTAAGAGAGAATTTATGGAGAAAAGACTATCAATGCTTCTTGCCACACTGTTCCTTTGTATAGGGGGGGTATTGGCACAGACAAAGGTTAGTGGAGTCGTTACGTCGGCAGAAGACGGCGAACCCGTAGTCGGAGCTTCCATCAAGGTTGTAGGCACCAATACAGGTACCGTGACCGATGTTGATGGCATGTTCCAGCTTCAAACCACCGATGGCGCACGCCTTGAGGTGTCGTACATTGGCATGAAGACCGCCACTGCTAAGGCGGCTGCTAACATGAAAATTACGCTGTTGCCCGACGACCATGCCCTCGACGAGGTAATGGTTGTGGCCTTCGGTACCGCTAAGAAGAGCGCCTTTACAGGTTCGGCCGCTGTGGTCGACTCGAAAGTGCTCAGCCAGAAGGTTACCACCAATGTGGCCGACGCGTTGGCTGGCTCAGTGCCAGGTCTGCAGCTGCGTGGCGCCACAGGTCAGCCGGGTTCCGACTCAAATGGCTTTAAAATTCGTGGTATCGCATCAATGTATGCTTCTACCAATCCGCTCGTCATCGTTGATGGCGCACCCTATCCCGACAACCTTTCAAGCATTCCCACCGACGACATCGAGAGCGTTACCGTTCTGAAAGATGCCGCCTCGGCTGCCCTGTATGGTGCTCGTGGCGCTGCTGGTGTGATTATTATCACCACCAAGAGCGGCAAGAACCGCGATGCCGAGATTACGGTTGATGCCAAGTGGGGTGCCAACACTCGCGCCGTGCAAGACTATGACGTTATTACCGACCCAGGCGAGTATTATGAGGCTTACTATGCACAGTATGCCAACTATGGTGCTGCCCATGGCTTGTCGGGCGACCAACTGAACACATGGGCTAACAACATCATGTTGAAGAACCTGGGCTACAATATTTATACTGTGCCCGACGGACAGCAGCTCATCGGCACCGATGGCAAGCTGAACCCCAACGCCACGCTGGGACGCACCTTTACCCGCAATGGCAAAAACTATTATATGACTAACGACGACTGGAACGATGTGGCTTACAACACCGCCATGCGTCAAGAATATACCCTTACCGCTCGTGGCGCCTCTGACCGTGCCTCGTTCTACACCTCGTTAGGCTATCTGAAAGACGATGGCGTGATTGATGCCTCTTCATACGAGCGCATCTCGGCACGTATCAAGGCCGACTATCAGGCTAAGAGCTGGCTGAAGTTGGGTGTCAACGCTCAGTATCTGCACTCTAAGCAAGAGTCAAGCCCCAACCTTGATGCCTCAATGTCATCTGGCAACTTGATGTATTACACCGCCATGATAGCCCCCATCTATCCCGTTTATGTGCGCATGATGGGCGACGATGGCAAGCCCTACATTGCTACCGACCAGTATGGCCATAAGATGTACGACTATGGTGTGCTTACGGGCCCCTATGGCATCACCCGTGGCTTCTCGCAGTCGGGTAACCCCTTGGGCAGCAACATGTATAACAAGAACGAGCAGGGCCTGAACCAAATTAATGGTACCTTTACAGCCGACGTTACCTTCACACCATGGTTGAAGCTGAACGTTACCAGCAACGTGGTTTACAGCATGCTCGACCAGATGATTTACACCAACTCGTTTGAAGGCCCCAGCGCCGCCGAGGGTGGACGCCTTGAAAAGAGCAACACGGCTTATCTGCGCACCAACAACACGCAGACATTGACCTTTATGAAGAGCTTCGGCCTGCACAATGTTGATGCCCTGATTGGTCATGAGTATTATTATACCACCAACAACTATCTGGGTGCTAAGGCTCGTGCCGAGTTCTCGCCCTACATACAGCAGATTGATGCTTACGCAAACAAGTATGACGCCTCGTCTTACCTCAAGAAGTATAATGTAGAAGGCTACTTTGGCCGCGCACAGTATAACTACGACAATCGCTACTTTGCATCGCTCTCATATCGTCGTGATGCCTCGTCTTACTTTGCCAAGAACCACCGTTGGGGCTCGTTCTGGTCAGTGGGCGGTGCCTGGATTGTGAGCAAAGAAAAGTGGTTTAACGCTCCGTTTGTTGACGAACTGAAGCTGAAGGCATCTATCGGCCAGCAGGGTAACGACAACATTGGCGCGTTTGCTTATACCGACCTCTACACCCTCACACCTGCCAGCAGCACCGTGGTGTCGCCCTCGTTCTACCGCATTGGTAACGAAGACATCACTTGGGAGACCACTACCAACTTTAACGCTGGCGTAGAGTTCTCACTGTTTAAAGGTCGCCTCACTGGTGCCCTCGACGTTTACACCAAGAAAACCACCGACCTGTTGTTCTGGCTGTCAGTACCCGAGTCGAACGGTTCACGTGGCTACTATGGTAACCTGGGCGACATTCGCAACACAGGTGTTGAGCTCTCGCTCACAGGTGCCATTGTGCGCACTAAGGATATCGACTGGAGCGTAACTGCCAACTTCTCGCACAACAGCACTAAGGTGCTGAAGCTGCCCGAGAGCAAGATTGCTGACAACGGCGGCTTCTCTGAGGCTAACCCTGCAAGAAACTTCCGTTACTGGTATCGCGAGGGTGGCCCCCTGTATAACGCCTTCATGCCTAAATATGCTGGCGTAAACGAAAACGGCGAGGCTCTGTACTGGAAAGATACCGAGCTGAATGAGGCTAACCCTGGCACCATGCCCGGCAAGACCCTGTCAGAAACCACATCCAACTATAACGAGGCTACCTATTATGAGCAGGGCTCGCTGCTGCCTAAGTTGTATGGTGGCTTCAGCACCTCGTTCCGCTACAAGGCTTTCGATGTAAACATGGTGTTCGACTATCAGTTGGGCGGCAAGGTTTTCGACCAGGCTTATGCCGAACTGATGGCAAACGCTGCTAACGGCGGTTCTGCATCATTCGGTAAGGCTATTCATAAAGACTGGACAAAGTCGTGGAGCGCTGATAACCTCAGCTCAAACCTGCCCCGCTGGCAGTATGGCGACCAATATCAGTGTGCACGTTCTGACCGCTTCTTGACCAGCGCACGCTACCTCAACTTCCAGTCGTTCTCGCTGGGATATACGCTGCCCAAGGGTCTCATCCCACAGGTTAGCAAGGTGCGCATCTACTGCATGGGCGAGAACCTGTGCTTCTGGTCGGCTCGTAAGGGTCTCGATCCCCGCTATTCATACGATGGTTCAGGATACACTGGTGTCTACTCGCCCACCCGTAACATCTCTGGCGGTATACAGGTTACCTTCTAAGCTGTGCTTGCACAGTGTATAGACACACATTGAAAGATAGGTTTAACAACAAAACAACGATTATTACAATGAACAAATATATATTAAATATGGCTGCTGCGGCCATAGCACTGACCTCGATGACGAGCTGTATACAGGACTTTGTACCTGAACAGGGCGTTGCCTCGAAAGATCAGGTAGAGCAGGCACCCACCGCCTTTAACAGCCTTACCAATGCGCTCACCTCTACGCTCTGTGGCGAGTATGCTTATGGTGGCGTCTCTGAACTTTATGCCAACGACTTTGGCTATCCTGCCACCTTGCTGATGCACGACTTCATGGGCCAAGACATTGCGCCTGTTGATGCGTCGGGCTACGAGTGGTTCTCATCTTGGTATATTGCTTCGGACATTGCTCCCAGCAATACTAATGCACAAATGTCGTGGTCGTATTATTACGGCTGGATTAAAAACTGCAACGTGCTCATCTCTATGGCGGGCGAAAACCCCACAGCCGACCAGTATGCTGGCCTCGGACAGGCTTATGCCTTGCGCGCTATGATGTATCTCGACCTGGTGCGTATGTATGCTAACAAAACGTATGCTGCCGATAAGAATGCCGAGACGGTGCCTATGGTTACCGAGGCTACATCGTATAAGAACAACGATAACCCTCGTATGACCAACGAGAAGGCCTTCGCCTTTATCCTCTCTGACCTTGACAAGGCTGAGACTTATCTGGCCAACTATCAGCGCGACGACGTATATACTCCCGACCTCTCGGTGGCCTACGGCCTGAAGGCACGTGCCTACCTCACCATGGAAGATTGGGCAAACGCCGAGAAGTATGCTAAGCTGGCTATGAATGGCTATAACGTGATGAGCGCTGCCGACTATACCAGCCACACCGAGGGCTTCAGCACTCCTAACGGTGCCTGGATGTTTGCTTGCAAATTTCAGGCTACTGATAACAACGTGAAGCTGAACGATGGCGATGGCTCGTGGGGCTCGAAGATGGTTACTGAGAGCGCGTCGGGCTGTGGATATGCTGCCAACTATGGTTTCCCGCTCATGATTGATGCGCATCTGTATAACTCAATGCCCGCTACCGACTGCCGTAAGATGTGCTACATCGACCCCGCTGTAGACGAGATAGAGATGCCTAAGAAGAAGGACGATGAAGGCAATATGGTGGACGACGTAGATGCCTACAACGCTCTTCTCGTACAAGCTCTGACACCTTATTCTGACTTTCCTGCCGTGCTGGCTGCTAACAAGCCGTGCTATGGTTATGTAGAGGTGAAATTCCGCAATGCGGGTGGCGCTGCTGGCGTGCAGAGCCAGTATACAGGCTTCTGTATGTCTGTTCCCCTGATGCGTGTTGAAGAGATGAAGCTGATTGAGGCCGAGGCTGTAGGTATGCAGGCTGGTCGTCAGGCTGAGGGCATCAACTTGCTCACCGCCTTTGCTAAGACACGCGACGCCAACTATGTATATGGCACGCACAACGAGGCTTATGGCAACTCGGCTACATCGGCCTTCCAGAATGAGGTGTGGTGGCAACGCCGCGTTGAGTTCTGGGGCGAGGGTCTGGCTATGTTCGACATCAAGCGCTTGAACAAGGGCGTTATTCGTAACTATGCTGGCACTAACCACGTAGAGTTGTACCGCTGGAACACAACATCGGCTCCAAGCTGGATGAACTATTGCATTCCTTCATCTGAAACAGCTTACAACAAGAGCTGCACCAACAACCCATCGCCCACACAAGAGGCTGGCGACTCGCCTGTCTTTGATTTTGGCAAGTAAGGATTGTTCTCCTTTGAAAGAATTTGTACAACATAGTATTTTTTTGTTGAGAAATGATGTGAGGCCACAACA
>CAKQFW010000129.1 GCA_934230965.1 uncultured Prevotella sp. | reverse complement strand
GTTCTGTTTAGGTCCGCGAGTAATCAACAAAAGCAGTGGTGAAGAATACCGCTCTGTAATACATACAGAGAACAAAGCCAACAATGGATTTATACAAAAGCGAGAAATTATAAGCTCGGGTAGTTGTGTGTCTGTAGCCAAGTTGAAACAGGTAGGGTTAATGGCTACGGCATTATTTATCGACTATGTTGACTTTGAACTTTGTTGGCGTGCAGAAGCGCAAGGATATGTGTGTGGTATTACAGAAAGAATAACCCTTCAGCATAAAGTAGGTAATCGTGAACTACATTTTCCTAAAGGTTACAATGTAATAATATCGGCTCCTTTCCGTTATTTTTATCAGTACCGTAACTACTTGTGGCTACTCAACAAGAGTTATGTACCATTGACATGGAAGACCAATACTGGAAGTAAATTATTATTGCGTATACTATATTTTCCTTTTATCGTTAAAGGGTGGCGTTTGATAGAGAAAAATATTTTCAAAGGCATATATCATGGATTATTCAAAAGAAAATTATAAAATAGGAGCTATTGTCATAGCGTATAACCCCTCAACAACACTATTTAAAAAATGTATCGGTTCAATAATAAGCCAGGTAAACAGCGTATGTGTGGTTGACAATTCGGCCACAGACAATAGCCACCTACTTACATCATACGGTAATAAATTGCACTATATACCATTATTATGCAATAAGGGCATTGCTGCAGCCCAAAATATCGGAATTAAGTATTTCTGTGAACAAGGATACGACTTTGTTATCTTTAGCGACCAAGATAGCACGTCAACAGGTTCACTAATTCAGGACCTTGCAGAAGCCTTTTTTGTATTATCTTCAAAAGAAGACATTGCCTGTATCGGACCTATGCCCATAAACCGCAAAACGGGTAAGCCTTACTTGTTTGAAAAATGTATCATTGACAAGTGTGAATATTCAGGTATACAATATTACAAGATGTACAGCATCATATCATCATATTCATTTGTTCCGTTAGCAATTTTTTCAGAAGTAGGCTTAATGGAAGAACGCTTATTTATCGATTTCGTTGATGATCAATGGTGCTGGAGGGCTGCGCTAAAACATAAGGTCAGCATCATGTTGCCAAGAACATCGATTGCACATGAACAAGGAGTATCGTCAACATTTCTCGGACATACAATTAGTATTTCATCTGTGTTCCGAATATATTACCAAACTCGTAACCTTATATGGCTTTGCCGCAAAAACTATGTTCCGTCATATTGGAAGAAAATGAATTTAAAAAAATTAATTATTAAGTTTTTTTATTATTCAATAATTCCAAAGCAGCGCTTCTACTATTGCCAGAGAATGATAAAAGGTTTGTTTGCAGGAATCGTCGAACGTCTTTGACTATTATGTAAAAGAAAGCCGTACTGCGTTTCTTTAAGACAATATTTTTTTAAATAATCAGTTATAATATAAACAGAATATAAAGAGATAAAATATGTTTGCCAACCAATATACGTTATGCATACTGTTGCCATTCCTTGTGAGTGCCATCAGCGGCTTTATATTCACCCCACAAATTATTAGTTTCTGCTTGAAACGTAAGCTGTACGACTTGCCCAACGAGCGCAAGGTGCATCATAGCGCCATCCCCCGTCTGGGGGGTGTGGCCTTTCTGCCTTGCATGTTGCTGGCCTTCTTGGTGGCCATGCTGGTGCTGAGCAGCCTTACGCCAGGCATGCCCGTAAAGGTGGGCCTATGGTCGTGCGTGTTTCTTATCAGCATCTTTATGATATATGTGGTGGGCATTGTCGACGACCTTATGGGCCTGGGTGCCCGCACTAAGTTTGTGGTGCAAATTATTGCCGCCTCGCTCATGCCCCTCTCAGGACTCTGGGTAAACGACCTGTATGGTTTGTTTGGCATCTACGAGATACCCTTCTGGTTAGGCGCTCCCATCACCGTGTTTGTATTGGTGTTTATTGATAATGCCATGAACCTTATCGATGGCATTGATGGCCTATCGGCAGGCTTGGCCCTTATCTCGCTCATGGGCTTTCTTTATTGCTTTGCGCGCGAAGGCATCTGGTCTTACTGCGTCATGGTGTCGGGGCTGATGGGCGTGCTCACGGCTTACCTCTACTACAACCTGTTTGGCAAGGCCGAAAAGAAACAGAAAATATTTATGGGCGACTCGGGCAGCCTCACCATAGGCTTCATCCTGGGCTTCTTGTTCATCAAGTTTGCCATGAACAATACCGCCATCATGCCCTACCGCAGCGACAGCCTTTTGCTGGCCTACACGCTGCTCATTGTGCCCTGTTTCGACGTGGTGCGCGTGGCCCTCACCCGCATACGTAAGGGCACCTCTATCTTTCATCCCGACAAAAACCACATACACCATAAACTAATGCGTAGCGGCCTGTCGCAGCATGCCAGCCTTGCAGTAATCTTGTTGCTGGCCTTGGCGTTCTGCCTCATCAATGTGCTGCTGCTGAACATAACAAAAACCACCGTTATCGTTATTACCGATGTGGTGATATACATCCTCTTCCAGCTTACCTTGAACGTCATGATACGCCGTCATGGTGAGAAAGCTATAGAATAGCGCCCACACAAGACGAGCGCCCACACACAAGCCAAATACAAGATAAAACCAAATATGAATAGTTATGTAGAAACCCGCCTGAAGCACGATGAGAAGATCGCGTACAAGGCACATTACGGATGGACGGTATGGGTTATGCCCGTGGTAGTGTTCATCTTTCTGTCGTTGCCACTACTGAGCTGCCTCGACAGTCCAGCATACAAGTCAGAGTATGACGAGGTTTATACCGACACCGCGTCGTTCACTGGCCTATACATCTTTGTCTTTTTGTTAGGCTTGGGTGTATTGCTTTACCACTATCTGCGCATTAAAAAAGCCGAGATAGTGATTACTAACCAACGCGTTATCATCAAGACAGGTGTGTTCTCAATACGCTTTGTTGACGTAAAACTGTCAAAAGTAGAGGGCATCGGCATACAGCAGTCGGCCATCGAACGTATGTCAAACAGTGGCACCCTTGCCATCAGCACCCTTGATAACGATGTGTTCACCTTGCGCCACATTCAGCAGCCCGACCTGTTTCGCAAGGCGTTTCAGCAAGCCTTAGAGCAATATATTGCCGTGCGCGAAGCACAATAAAAAGTGGGGGCTTGTCAAGACAACGGGCCAAACAATATGATTATTGCTGATGCGCCCTCAAAGTAGGACGGTGGCCTCCGCGCCCCGTCCTCCAGCACCCCGCACTTCTAAAAACAATAAAGGACAACAAAAACAACATCGATATCTTAACAATGTTGTTCTTGTTGTCCTTTTATTGTTCAATGTTGTTGTGTTTTCAATTTTGCACAACCACATCTTCTTCTTTTATTCAGCCCACCCATCAAGAGCATAGCCCATGAGGGTTTGAGATTGCATCGACGTTATTTCACTTCAATATGTTTAACGTCTTTGTCTTCGTGCTTAATGTTCTTTGGCATCACAATCGCTAAGACACCATCCTTTACCTCGGCACTAATCTTATCGCGGTCAACGTCTTCAGGCAAGGTGTAAGTCTGCTCATAATTGCTGTAAGCAAACTCGCGACGCAGATAATGCGTGTGTTTGTCTTCATCCTTGTGCTCCATTTTGTTCTCAATAGCAATGTTCATCAAGCCATCGGCATCAATGTTCATGCGCACCCACTCTTTCTTCAAGCCAGGCACTGCCACTTCCATTGTATATTCGGTAGCCGTTTCTTTAACGTTCACTGCTGGAGCGGTACCGTTTACGCGGGGCATCCAATCGGTATTAAAGAAGCTGTCATCAAACCAATTGTTCAACCAATTCTGATTATTGTTTCTACGAACTAACAACATAATTTTTCCTCCTAATTATCTTTTTCTCGCCCTCTCTTCGCCTTGCGGCTTGGTCGGGGTTTCTTGTTTGTTATTTTTAATATATCTTACTGATTGCCTGTGCCTTTCGGCTTCGGCTTTCACCCATCTATATACAATATGCGTGCCAACAATGCCACACAAGGGGTAACAAAAAGCCATGGATGCCACACCTGTCTTAAAGTGTGCCACCCATGGCATGAAAAGATAAATTTTTTAAACTTTGCTGCCAGTATCGTCAGCCTTGTAAAGGGCGATAGGGCTTATCCTAACGCAAACTTCAACACAAACACCACGGCCAAGATGATGAGCGTGAGGTTGATGTCTTTTGTCTTAAAGGTGCAGCACTTCATGGCTACGTAGCTCAGCAAGCCCAGGCAAATGCCATCGGCAATGCTGTAGCACAGCACCATCGTAATCATGGTGATGAAGGCGGGAAAGGTCTCGGTAATATCGGTAAACTCAATCTTCTTCACCGAGTCGAGCATCAGCACGCCCACCATCACAAGGGCACCGCTGGTGGCGGGAGCCGGAATGAGCAAGAACAGGGGCGAGAGAAACAGGGCCAGCAAGAATAAGAGGGCGGTAACTGCCGATGTTAAACCGCTGCGGCCACCTTCGGCCACACCAGCAGCACTCTCTACGTATGTGGTAATGGTTGAGCTGCCCAGCAGTGCGCCTGCCGATGTGCCAATGGCGTCGCTCAACATGGCTTCGCGCACATGAGGTATGCTGCCGTCAGGACGTATAATGCCCGTTTTGTCGGCCAAGCCCAACAGGGTGCCCACGGTATCGAAAATGTTTACAAACAGCAACGAGAAGATAACCACAGCCATATCAAGCGAGAAGAGGGCGCTGAAGTCGAACTGGCAGAAAATGGGCTCAATGCTATGCGGAGCCGACACTGGCAGCCAGCCCTTGGGTACATCAGTTACGCCCATAGGTATGCCTAACAGTGTGGCGGCAATGATGGCAATAAACAGCGCACCCTTAGTGTTCTTAGCCATTAACACACCACTAAGCAATATCGACACCACGCCTAAGACGGCAACAGGCGTAAAGTGGCCTAAGGCAACAAAGGTGTTGGGGTCGGCCACAATGATGTTAGCATTTTTCAAACCAATAAAGGCGATAAACATACCTATGCCTGCCGAAATGGCGTAGCGCAAGTTGGGCGGTATGCTGTCAAGAATTAATTCGCGAATATTAAGAAACGTAATGAGCACAAAGATGATGCCTTCAACCAGCAAGGCGGCCAGCGCCTGTTGCCACGTAAGGCCCATAGCCTGACACATGCTAAAAGCAAAAAAGGCGTTCAAACCCATGCTGGGGGCTTGCGCAAACGGCAACTTTGCCATAACGGCCATCAGCATAGTGGCCAGCGTTACGGCCAGGGCAGTACTGGTAAAAAGCGCGGGCTTATCCATACCTGTAGTGGCAAGGATGGTGGGGTTTACGGCCAGCACGTAGCTCATTGTAAGGAAGGTAGTGGCACCAGCAATCACTTCAGTGCGCACCTTCATGGTTCGGGCATCAAAGCCGAACAGACGATATAACAGTTTCATGCTGCAAATATATAAAACATCGCGCCAATATGCAAGTTTTTACAGTTGCTATTCGCTACAAAGACAGCAAGGAAGAGAAAAATAATACTTTTCTATTGTGCGAAGACGTCACTCCCCTATCCTTATAGTATATGTAAGTTTGCATACAGAAACGATCACCTCCCACAATCCTTTATTTATGTAAGTTTGCATACAGAAACAATCATGCAAACCGTTGTAGCAACACTATTCCCTCATTGTAAAACTCTTCAGTAAAAGATTAAAAAGAGAGTAAAGTACTTCCGTCTCAGTACTTGGTGCAAGTACTGCAGTAATCTCGCCCAAGTACTGCAGTAATCTCGGCCAAGTACTGGAGTAATCTCGGCCAAGTACTGAGACGAATACCGCCAAAGGCTTTGCTGAAACGCAGCAAAGTATATAACGAATTGGTTTATAA
>CAKQFW010000128.1 GCA_934230965.1 uncultured Prevotella sp. | reverse complement strand
TGTCTATGTTGTTCCTTTGTTGTCTATGTTGTTCCTTTGTTGTCTATGTTGTTCCTTTGTTGTCTATGTTGTTCCTTTGTTGTCTATGTTGTTCCTTGGAAGTTAATATTATTACTTTGGTATAGAGTTTTTACCTTAGCACATCCTCTGAATAACAAGGTTAATGCCATCATAAAGCGGTTAACGATGCAAGCGGTTTTGTCTTCGAAGAATTTTTACAGCATGTTAAAATTCAAGAAGCCACTTCAAAAAAAGAAGAAATTAGATATGTGAATACACATTTTATCGTTTATAGACGATAAAAAGGATACAATATTATCGTTTATAGACGATAAAAAGGATACAATATTATCGTTTAGGACGATAAAAAGAATATAATATTATCGTTTATTTATATCTAAAGTGATGCGCCCTCAAAGTAGGACGGGGGTCTCTGTGCCCCGTCCTCCCAGTGATAACATAATTTGGATGCTGGACAAGATGGGTGCTGGAGAACAGGGCACGGAGACCCTGTTCTACTAAGGTTAGCAATGATTTAATTTTATCTAAACAGATGCATCCTCAAAGTAGGACGGGTCTCTGTGCCCCGTCCTCCCAGTGATAACATAAATTGGATGCTGGAGAAGATGGGGGGGGCTGGAACAGAGGGCACAAAAAAGAGGGCACAAAAAAGAGGGCACAAA
Organism: uncultured Prevotella sp.; assembly: GCA_934230965.1. Taxonomy (GTDB): domain Bacteria; phylum Bacteroidota; class Bacteroidia; order Bacteroidales; family Bacteroidaceae; genus Prevotella. The sequence continues at coordinate 5,233 of CAKQFW010000128.1, read as the reverse complement.
AAAAGGAGGTGCTTTATTTCACCTCCTCATAGTCAACATATTCGCCTTCTTCTTTGGCGAAAATCTTTTTGTTACGATCTTCAGTGCTTCGGCTGTCGTATAATGTTTCGTCGGCCGAAGCGTTGTTGGTGCGCTGCTGAGCGCGTTGTTGCGAACGACGTTGCGAGCGTTGTTGCTGTTGATAGCCACCGTTTGCCCCAAACTGTTTACTCATCTGCTTCACACGAAACAAGAACTTAAACACCGTGAAGCCGCCCACCAAAAAGATGATGAGAACGGGCATGATGATAAAAAGAAAAAAGAGTTTGAACATAAATAGTGTATGTTACAATAAGAAAACCTTATCGGCGCAGCGCAAGAGCGGCCGAAAGGATGATGTAAACCAAGATGATGGCCCAGAAGCTCTGCAGCGGACCAAAGATCACGATACATGCCACGGCAAAGGCAGCAAAGAGATATTTAATCTCGTTGCCCTTCCATCCCCACTGCTTAAACTTCAGCGCAAACATAGGCAGTTCGCACACCAGCAGTCCGCTCGACACACATATCATTACAAGCACCACGGGCAACATGTATGAAGAGGTGCTGAGCCAGTTGGCATGCGTAGAAAGCAGCGAGCCCCAGAACAGGGCGTTGGCCGGAGTGGGCAAGCCTATGAACGAGGTGGTTTGGCGCTCGTCGAGGTTAAACTTAGCCAGACGCAACGCCGAGAAGGCAGCCACCACAAAGGCAAAGTAAGGCAACCAGGGGCGGCAGCACTCAATGGCCGAGGGATAATCCATCACCTTAAGATGTGCAAAAATGATGGTGGCTGGTGCCACGCCAAAGGTTACATCGTCGGCCAGCGAGTCGAGTTCTTTACCGATGGGCGACGACACGTGCAAGAGGCGCGCGCTCATGCCATCGAAGAAGTCGAATACGGCACCCAAGATGATAAACATCAGCGCCATGCGCACATCGCCCTGAAAGGCAAAGCCCGTGGCGATGCAACCCGAAATAAGATTGCACGATGTAAGGGTGTTGGGAATTAGTTTCTTAATGTTTGTTAGAATATTCACTTGAATGGTCCTCCTTATTTCAAACGTTTATTTCAAACGTGCAATGACCGTCTGGTCGCCCACGGTAACCTGTCCCATCTTCACGCACACCTCGGTGCCGAGAGGCAAGTAAACGTCTACACGCGAGCCAAACTTGATAAAGCCCAGGTGCTCGTCGATGTAGCAATCTTCGCCCTCCTTGGCATAGGTCACGATGCGGCGAGCCACGGCACCAGCAATCTGTCGGCAAAGAATGTCGACACCCTCGGGCGTAGTGATGAGAACATCGGCATGTTCGTTCTCCTCACTGGCTTTGGGCAGCCATGCTTTATGAAAATTGCCGTTGGTGTGCTTCACCGCCTTCACGCGTCCGTCAACAGGAAACCAGTTGGCATGCACGTTAAACAGGCTCATGAAGATGCTCACCATCAGGCGGCGGTCATGAAAATATTCGTTTTCTTCTACCTCCTCTATCACGACCACGCGGCCGTCGGCAGGTGCCACAACAATTTTTTCAGTGTCTTCGCTGGGGAAATAGCGTATGGGGCAACGGAAGAAATTCACCACGATGCCGTAAACCACGGCCATCACAGCCAAAAAGCACCAGAAGGGAGCGGGGTTATCAACGTAGCGCCACAACAGCAAAGCGATGGCAGCAATAAAGATGAAGCCATACACCAACGTGTCGGTGCCTTCACGATGCAAACGAATTTTCTTGAATTTCTTTATATTTTTGATCATAGTTGTCAGGATAATAATTATTTTGCAAAGGTAAGGCTATTTTTTCAATCTCGCAAAAAATAGTCTTATTCTTTTGCACATGTCAATATTTAGCCTTAACTTTGAAACAAATTTCACACTTGTAACAATCATGGAAGATTTCGTTCACCTACACGTACATACTTATTATTCGATACTCGACGGGCAGTCGAGCGTGCAGAAACTCGTAGACAAAGCCGTGGCCGATGGTATGCGCGGCATGGCCATTACCGACCACGGTAACATGTTTGGTATAAAAGAGTTATTTAACTACTGCAACAAGGTGAACGGAAAACGCAAAGACGAAGGCAAAGAGCCCTTCAAACCCATCTTTGGTTGCGAGATGTATGTGGCACACCACCGAAAAGAAGATAAGGTGAAGGAACATGGCGACATGGGTGGCTATCACCTTATTGTATTGGCAAAAAACTATCATGGCTATAAAAATTTGATTAAACTGGTGTCGAGAGCATGGGTTGATGGCTATTATATGCGTCCCCGTACCGACCGCGAAGACCTGGAAAAGTATCATGAAGACCTGATTGTATGCTCGGCCTGTATTGGTGGCGAGGTGCCCAAAAAGATACTGAACGACGATATTGCTGGCGCCCGCGAAGCCATAGAATGGTATCGAAGCGTGTTTGGCGACGACTATTATCTGGAGCTGCAACGCCATGAGGTGACCGACCCCTCGGTGCGCGCCAACCGCGAAACCTTTCCGCTGCAGCAAAAGGCCAACCGCGTGCTTATTGAGTTGGCGCACGAATATGGCATCAAACTGATATGTACTAACGATGCTCACTTTGTAGACCAAGATAACGCCGAAGCCCACGACCACCTATTGTGTTTGGCTACGGGCAAAGACCTCGACGACCCCACCCGTATGCTCTACACCAAGCAAGAGTGGTTTAAAACCCGACAAGAGATGAACGACGTGTTTAGCGATGTGCCCGAGGCGCTGAGCAACACGCTGGAGATACTGGATAAGGTAGAGATGTATAGCATTGACCACGCCCCTATCATGCCCTTCTTCCCCATTCCTGCCGAGTTTGGTACCGAAGACGACACCCGCAAACAGCACTCGCCCGAAGACCTCTATCGCGAGTTTACCTCTGATGAGAATGGCGAAAACCCATTGCCCAAAGACGAGGCCGACAAGAAGATAAAACGCTTGGGCGGCATCGACAAGCTATACCGCATAAAATTTGAGGCCGACTATCTGGCCAAGCTGGCCTATGATGGCGCCAAAAAGCTGTATGGCGACCCACTGCCCGACGAGGTGGTAGAGCGCGTGAAGTTTGAGCTACACATCATGAAGACGATGGGTTTCCCAGGCTACTTCCTTATCGTGCAAGACTTTATCAACTCGGCACGCGACGAGTTGGGCGTAATGGTAGGCCCTGGTCGTGGTTCGGCGGCTGGCTCGGTGGTGGCCTATTGCCTGGGTATCACCAAAATCGACCCCATCAAATACGACCTTCTGTTTGAACGTTTCTTGAACCCCGACCGTATCTCGCTGCCTGATATCGATACCGACTTTGACGATGACGGACGCGGAAAGGTGCTGGAGTGGGTAGAAGATAAATACGGACACGACAAGGTGGCGCACATCATCACCTACGGCACCATGGCTACGAAAAACTCAATCAAAGACGTGGCGCGCGTAGAAAAGTTACCACTACCTATCTCTAACGCGCTGTGTAAGGCCATTCCTGATAAATTGCCCGACGGCCTAAAGATGAACCTGCCCAACGCTATTAAGTGTGTGCCCGAACTGCGCGACGCTGAAGCCAGTGCCGACCCGCAGATGGCCAACACCATAAAATATGCAAAGATGCTGGAGGGCACGGTGCGCGGAACAGGTATTCATGCCTGTGGCACCATTATCTGCCGCGACGCCATCAGCGACTGGGTGCCCGTATCAACAGCCGACGACAAGAGCGACCCTGGCCACAAACTGCTGGCCACGCAATATGACGGACACGTGATTGAGGAGACAGGACTGATTAAGATGGACTTCTTGGGCCTCTCTACCCTATCAATCATGAAGGAGACGGTAGAAAACATCAAAATCACACACGACGGATATGAGCTAGACCTCGACACCATTCCTATTGACGACGAACTAACCTTTAAGCTGTATCAGGAGGGAAGAACTGTTGGTACGTTTCAGTTTGAGTCGGCAGGCATGCAGAAGTATCTGCGCGAGCTGCACCCCACGGTGTTTGAAGACCTCATCGCCATGAACGCCCTGTATCGTCCAGGACCTATGGACTACATTCCCTCGTTTATCGCTCGTAAGAACGGTAAAGAAGAGATAAAATATGACATCCCCTGCATGGAGAAATACCTGAAAGACACCTACGGCATTACGGTATATCAGGAGCAGGTGATGCTTCTGTCAAGACAGCTTGCCAACTTCACCCGTGGCGAGAGCGATGCCTTGCGTAAGGCCATGGGTAAGAAGAAGAAAGCCATCGTTGACGCCATGAAGCCAAAGTTTATAGCTGGCGGACAGGCCAACGGCCACGACCCCAAGGTGCTGGATAAGATTTGGGGCGACTGGGAGAAGTTTGCTTCCTACGCCTTTAACAAGTCGCACGCCACTTGCTATTCGTGGGTGTCGTATCAAACGGCTTACCTCAAAGCCCACTACCCCGCCGAGTTCATGGCGGGCAATATGAGCCGATGCCTCAACGACATTGGCAAGATCACGAAGCTAATGAGCGAGTGTAAGAGCATGGGCATCAAATGTTTAGGACCTGACGTGAACGAGAGTTGGCAGAAATTCAGCGCCAACAAAAAGGGCGAGGTGCGCTTCGGTTTGGCTGCCATCAAGGGTATGGGCGATGCCGCGGCGCTGGCTATCATTGAAGAGCGACGCAAGAACGGCCCCTACAAAGATATCTTCGACTTTGCACAACGCGTTAATCTGTCAGCGGTAAACCGCAAGGCGTTTGAAAGTTTGGCGCTGAGCGGCGGTTTCGACAGCTTCGGCATCAAGCGCGAACAGTATTTTGGGAAGAACACAAAGGGCGACTCGTTCCTCGACACACTGCTGCGTTATGGTCAGCTGTATCAGGCAGAACAGGCCGAGGCTCAAAACTCGCTCTTCGGCGATACCGAGGCGGTAGAAATTGCTACGCCACCCGTGCCCGAGGCCGAACAGTGGAGCACCATTGACAAGCTGAACAAGGAGCGCGACCTGGTGGGCATCTACATCTCTGGACATCCACTGGACGACTACCGCATCATCTTGAACAATATGTGTAACACGCGCTGCAACGAGATTGACGACAAGACCGAACTGCTGAAGAAAGGCAACATAACGCTGGGCGGTATCGTAACGGGCGTGCGACGAGGCATCACTAAAACCAATAAAAACTTTGGTATCGTAACCATTGAAGACTTCTCGGGAGCAGGCGAACTGGCACTCT
>CAKQFW010000127.1 GCA_934230965.1 uncultured Prevotella sp. | reverse complement strand
CGTGAGAAGGCGCACAAGCTTGGTCATAATATCCAGCTTCGCACACTTTGACAGAAGGCTGAGATAATGGCGTATCACCTCTACCAGCTGACCAATGGTTTCTATGTTCTTATCGCTTGAAAACATAATGTGCTATGATGTTTTTTACACGCTAAGGGGGTTAAGCTTTAACGTCGTCGGTAGCGGCGTCTTTAATATCGTCAACGAGGTCGTCCATCTCTTTGCGGCTCAACTTCAGGTTGTGCTTCTTGCAGAAATCGTCTACGGCATCGCTAATCTTTGAACGGGTTTCGCTACCTTTTTCAGGTGCTACTAACAAACCTAATGCGGCTCCTGCGATGGCTCCACCGAGGAAAGCGCCAATATAACCTAATGTTTTCATCTTCTTTTGATTTTTAAGTTGTAATACAATAATTGTCTAAAAGGGTCTCTTTTGATGCAAATATAGCAAAAGTATTGATAACTTGTATGGTTTTTCATATAAAAAAAGTATAAATCTATCACCTTTTGGGCATTTAACAAACTTTATGGTCGGTTCTTTCCCTTATTTATTGATTATTTTGTAATTTCGCAAAGAATAATTGACAAGAACATTTATAAATCTTCTAATAACTTTACACAATTATGAAAAAAAGTTTGATGCTGTGCGCAGGTCTGTGCCTCGCAATAGCTATGGCCAGCTGTAGCGGATCGAAAGAAAGTGCATACAAAAAAGCTTATGAGAAAGCAAAGGCTCAGGAAGCTCAGCAGACTGAGGTAGCAGCTCCGCAGGAAGAAGCTCCCGTGGTAACTCCGCTCGTTGAGAAACCCGCTACACAAACTACTGTTATTGACAACACCGACAACGCCACCGTGCGCACCGAGGCTGTAACACTGGTTGATGGCAACGGACTAAAAGACTTCTCAGTAGTGGTAGGTTCATTCTCACTCAAGTCAAACGCTCTGGGTCTGCAGCAGCGTCTAAAGAACCAAGGTCACCCCGCTCAGGTTGCTTATAACCCCTCAATCAACTATTACCGCGTTATCGTTTCTACATTCGACAACAAGGCAGCAGCAGTACAATCACGCAACCAGTTCCGTGCCACCTACCCCGACGCATGGCTGTTGCTGAAGATATAATAAAAGGAACTTACTGTATCAATGGCGAGAATTCTCTCTATTGACTATGGAAAGAAGCGTACAGGTTTGGCTGTAACCGATCCGTTGCAAATTATTCCCAACGGATTGGCTACAGTAGCAACCTCTACGCTCTTTGATTATCTAAAAGACTATGTGTCGCGCGAGGCAGTAGAACGCATCATCATAGGCGAACCTAAGCAGATGAACGGCGAAGGAAGCGAAAACCTTACACGCGTGCAACAGTTTGTAGCACGTTGGAAAAAGAACATGCCTAACATCCCCATCGAATACTACGATGAACGGTTCACCTCTGTATTGGCACACCGAGCCATTATTGACAGCGGCATCGGCCGCAAGGCGCGCCAAAACAAGGCACTGGTTGACGAGATAAGCGCTACCATCATCTTGCAAAGCTATCTGCAGATGCGTAGCAACCGATTTTAGTTTTTAACAAACAAATAGATGATTTTACCTATCTACATATACGGACAACCCGTATTGCGAAAACAAGCTGAAGACATAGACAAAGACTATGAAGGGCTATCAGCTCTTATCGAAAACATGTTTGAAACAATGGCCGAAAGCGATGGCATAGGATTGGCCGCACCGCAAATAGGCAAAGCCATTCGCTTGGTGGTAATCGACCTTGACGTGCTGGGCGAAGACTTGCCCGAATACAAAGGCTTCAAACAGGTGTATATCAACCCCTACATCATTGAATATGATGACAACTCGAAGAAGGAAAGTTCGGAAGAAGGCTGCCTCTCATTGCCAGGTATTCATGAGAGCGTAATACGCCCCACACGCATACACGTGCAATATAAGGATGCCGACTTCAACGACCACGACGAATGGGTTGAGGGGTATCTGGCTCGCGTTATGCAACATGAGTTTGACCACCTTGATGGCACCATGTTTATCGACCGCCTCTCACCCCTTCGCAAGCAGCTTATCCGCAACAAGCTAAAGGCACTGCTCAACGGCAACTTCCGTTGTTCATACCGCAACAAACCTGTTAGAAAATGAAACGATACATAGTCTTCATAATATTTTTTATCGGCACCCTACACTCATACGCACAGTTTAACACCAACCGTTTGATGGCAACGGGCCGTAACGCATTGTATTATGAAGACTATGTGCTTTCTATACAATATTTTAACCAAGCCATCAATGCCAAGCCTTATCTATACGAGCCTTGGTACTTGAGAGGTATTGCCAAATTTTATCTTGACGACTATACTGGTGCCGTGCAAGATGTTGACAAGGCCATCAATCTTAACCCCTACATCGCTGGCATGTATGAGTTAAGAGGACTGAGCCATATCCGCCTAAAAGATTTTAAAGAAGCCATTACCGACTATGACAAGACGCTATCGATTGACGCGCAAAACCAAAGTGCGTGGTACAACCGAAGCCTGTGCTATATAGAACTTAAAGACTATGATGCAGCACAAGAGAATCTTGACAAGATGGTAAAGAAATGGAAGAAATATGCCAGCGCCTACTCGTTAAAAGCCGAGGTGTGTCTGCTGCAAAAAGATACAGTGGAGGCGGCTAAATGGTTAGACAAGAGTTTGGATATCGACCCCTACGACGGCAACGCCTGGAGCACACGTGCTATGATGGCCATGGCTCGACGCGAATGGAAAGATGCCGACACCTTTCTCAGTAAAGCTATTCATCTGAAACCCAAAACGGTGAGCAACTATATTAATCGTAGTTTGGCCCGCTATAACACGAACAACCTACGCGGTGCACTCGACGACTACGACACAGCGCTCGACCTCGACCCCAACAACTTCTTGGCACATTATAACCGTGGCCTATTGCGCATGCAACTAGGCGATGACAACCGCGCCATCACCGATTTCAACTTTGTTATTAAGTTGGAACCCAACAACTATATCGCTATATTTAACCGCGCCATCTTACACGACAAGACGGGCGACCTACACGCTGCCATACGCGATTATAGCACCGTGATAGCACAGTTTCCTAACTTCTGGACGGGCTTATCACGACGCGCCAACTGCTATCGACGTATGGGACTGACCGCTAAGGCAGAGCTTGACGAGTTTAAGATTATGAAAGCTCAGATGGATAAGCACCTGGGCATACAACCACGATGGAGCAAGAATAAGACCAAGCAGATGCGACGTAGAAGCGAGATTGACCCCGAGAAATACAACCAAATTGTGGTGGCCGACGAGAACACACAAGAGCATGAATATAAGAGCAACTATCGCGGTAAGGTGCAAAACAGAGCCGTGGGCTTACACTTCCGACCCATGTACGGACTGTCGCTCTTCAAATATGACAATGGTGTGCGCAGCTACCAAGCCTTCGCTAATGAGGTAGAAAAGTATAACGCACAGCATAAAAAAGAGGCACGCCTGTATGTAAACTGCATGACCAAAAAGCTTGACGAGCAAACATCACAACGGCTATTGGCTCGTGCCGACTCGCTATCGGCTGCCATCGACGTGAGTCGCAGTATGGCCTCAGTGAGTTCTACCTTGCTGCAACGCGCCGTAACCTATACTGTATTGCAGAACTTTGATGCCGCAATCTCTGACCTTGAAGTATTCATCTCTGCCGATAGCACCTCGGCACTGGGATACTGGCAACGTGGCATCTGCCAGGCTATGGCCAACGACTATAACCGTGCACAAGGCACCAATGTACAGATTGCTGTGGCTAAAGCAAAGTCCGATATAGCTAAAGCTCTGTCGCTAAGCACACAAAACGCTTATCTGCATTATGATATGGGCAATATTTTAGCCGCCAACAAAGAGTTTGATGAAGCTATTAAGCAATATACATTGGCCATTAACATCAACCCTTACTTGGCAGAAGCCTACTATAACCGTGGCTTGGCCTACATACTTAACGGCAAGAAAGCCGAAGGCGCAGAAAGCCTTAGCAAGGCTGGCGAATTAGGTTTGTATGATGCTTACAGCGTTATCAAACAGAACAGTAAGGACACTGCGAAACAGTGAGAATACTGCGAAACAGTGAGAATACTGCGAAACGGTGAGAATACTGCGAAACGGTAAGAAAGCGACACAATAAAAAGTTATCGACAGCAAAGAAAACGGTTAGGCACTAATAACGAGGAAGCAAAATAATAAGTGATATAAAGCTATGACTCAAATAAGAAAGCACATTTTGTGTAACGCATGGTCAGTGCTGGCCTTATTGGGAGCAATAACATTCATATGTGCTTGCACTAATAAACCGAAAACGAGCCAAAGAAAAGGGGTTGCTGAGGCTGACACAATAGCCATGAAATATGCTCGCTTGCTCACGCTTGTGCAGCATCCTCACTATACAGAGGTGCTTATTGCAAGCCCATGGAAGCAAGGACAACTATTGCAAAAGTATTATCTTGTTCAGCGCACCGACTCGGCAAACGTAAACCTCACACACACCGATGGCAATGTGATATACACGCCCATACAGCGCTCGGTAGTAGCATTATCATCAATATGCCAACTGGCGGTATGGCTGCAAGCAGAACAACAAATAAAGGGCGCTTGCGACTGTCAATACATCAATATTCCAACCATAAAACAACTATTGAGCAACAAAGATATTGCCGACTGTGGCAACTCGATGCAGCCCAGCATCGAAAGCATTGTAAATCTCAAAGCCGACGCATTATTTATCTCGCCCTTTGAGGGGTCTGATTATTCGCGTATCGCCCAAGCAGGAGTACCTATCATCGAGTGTGCCGAATATATGGAGAAAACAGCATTAGGGCGCGCCGAATGGATAAAGCTGTATGCCTTGCTGTTTGGTAAAGAAGAAGCTGGCAAAGCATTGTTTGAGAAAGCAGAAAACAATTATAAGCGAATAAAAGACGAGGCCCACAAAGCGACGTCACAACCTGGTGTATTGACCGAAAAGGTAACATCGGGCACATGGTATTGCCCTGGCGGACAAAGCACAATGGCCTCAATGATAGCCGATGCCAATGGCCGTTACCTCTTTGCTGACGACACGCACAGCGGTTCACAACCCTTAGCTCCCGAAACAGTGGTATCGAAAGGACAACAGGCTGACGTATGGTTCTTTATCACAATGGGCACCACACCAAAAACCAAAGCCCAACTGCTGGCTGAATATCACGGTTATGCCACCATCAAGGCTCTAAACGATGGCAACGTCTACCAATGCCCCAACGCATCAAGTCCTTACTTTGATGAGCTATCATTCCGCCCCGACTATCTCCTTCAAGACCTCACCTGGATGTTTCATCCTGAATTGAGAAAAGGAAAGACTTTACGATACTTCAAATAAAGAACATCTATTCAATACTACAATTAAGATTTTTATTTGCGATACTTCAAATAAGAATAGCATTGCGATACTTCAAATAAGAATTATATTTGCGATACCTCAAGCTGTAAAAGGAAACATTTAAGTATAAGACACAAAAAGTCCGCCTTGACATGTTTGTCGCGGCGGACTTTATATTTAAATTTCATAAAGAACGATTAGTTCTCAAAGAGCAACATCATTATTCTCAAAGAGCAACATCATTATTCTCAAAGAACAACATCATTACTCTCAAAGAGCAACATTTTGTGGTTCTCAAGAAGCGACCTATTCGTTCCTTAAAGAAATATATTCAATATTATTAGAACAACTTTTCAGGATAAACGCCATCGTTGATGAGCTTCTGAATCTTTTCCACCACGCTGGGACGGTCGGCAGCGTATGTTACGCCGAACCACTTGCTGGTAGTGTCGAGCACCTGAACAGTAGCAGTCTTGTCATTGATCAGCTTGTTCACCATCAAGGGAATAAAGAACTC
>CAKQFW010000126.1 GCA_934230965.1 uncultured Prevotella sp. | reverse complement strand
CCGCTGGCGGCCGTGGCGAGTATAACCCCATCACCAGCAACGATACCGCTGTGGGCAAGCAGCGCAACCGTCGCACACAGATTATCATCACACCGAAGCTCGACCAGTTTATGGACCTGATCGACAAGGCTCCTGAAGAGAAGTAACCCCGTCGTATTGACGACACAGTGATAAGCCGGAAGTTCTGTTCTGCATGATTGCATCGTCAGGGCTTCCGGCTCTTCTTTTTTTGATTGCTATATACCCAAACATTGCAATACATCCAAGCATTGCAATAACCCAAACACAGCAATACCAAACTTAGCATATACTATGCAAACTATATCCACCGCTACCGACGACGCTCTGTTGCGCCTGCGCGGCATCAACAAAACCTATCAGGGTGCACAGCCGTTGCACGTGCTCAAAGGCATCGACCTCGATATTCATGAGGGCGAGTTTGTGTCAATCATGGGCGCGTCAGGCTCGGGCAAGTCGACATTGCTCAACATCTTGGGCATACTCGATAGCTACGACTCGGGCGAATATATCCTCGACCACACCCTCATACGCGACCTCAGCGAGACCCGCGCCGCCGAATATCGCAACCGCATGATAGGCTTCATCTTCCAGTCGTTCAACCTTATACCTTTCAAGAACGCTGTTGAAAATGTTGAGTTGCCACTCTTCTACCAGGGTGTGCCTCGCAAGCGCAGACGCCAGATGGCGATGGAGTATCTCGACCGACTGGGGCTGGCCGACTGGGCTCTGCATTATCCTAACGAGATGTCGGGCGGACAGAAACAGCGCGTGGCCATTGCTCGCGCCATCGTTACTCAGCCCAAAATTATTCTTGCCGACGAGCCTACGGGCGCCCTCGACTCAAAAACCAGTGTCGAGGTGATGCAACTGCTGCAACAGCTGAACACCGAACAAGGCATCACCATTGTTGTGGTGACGCACGAGAGCGGTGTGGCCAACGGTACCGACAAGATTATACATATTAAAGACGGACTGATTGAGCGCATTGAGCTTAACACCGACCATCATGCCTCGCCCTTCGGCATGAATGGCATTATGAAGTAAGGGCATGACCGAATAATGGCATTAAGAAATTAAGACATAACGAAATAAAGATATATTATGAACGCCGACCTTTTAAACGAGATATGGGCCACCGCCCGCCGCAACAAGTTGCGCACCGCCCTCACGGGCTTTGCCGTGGCCTGGGGCATCTTCATGATTATCTTTTTGCTGGGCGCTGGCAACGGCCTTATCAATGCCATGAAGCATAACTCGGGCCAATTTCTTGACAACTCGATGGTGGTGTCGGGAGGCTGGACCACGATGCCGTATGACGGACTGAAGGAAGACCGCTCGATAGAACTTAACACCCGCGACATGGATGCCACCAACGAGGGCTTCAGCGATCATGTTGAAAACGTGGGCGCCAAGGTGTCGCAGCAAGGTCTTGACGTGTCGAAGGGTGCCAACTATTTTAAAGGCGAGCTGTCGGGCGTTTATCCTAACGAAGCCATCATCAATAAACGGCAGATGCTGGCGGGCCGATTTATCAACGATATCGATATAGAACGCCGACGCAAAGTGGTGGTGATGGATGATAAACTGGCGCGCCAGTTGGTGTCTGACCCCGCATCGCTCATTGGCCAATATGTTCATGTAGGTCCCTTCGCCTTTCAGGTGGTGGGCATCTATCAGGCCGATGAAAACTCAAGAAGCACTGAGGTTTACTCCGCCTTCACCACTGTGAGCACTATGTTTTCTAAGGGCAACCGCATCGATAATATCTCGTTTACGTTTCATGGCCTCGACACCAAAGAGCAGAACGAAGCCTTTGAAGACAGCTACCGCGCACGCATCAATCGTAACCACCGTGCCGATCCCACCGACAAGAGTGCACTGTGGATATGGAATCGCTTTACGCAGGCGTTGCAAATGAACACGGGCATTGATATTATGCACACTGCCCTGTGGATAATAGGTTTGTTTACCTTGCTGTCGGGTGTGGTGGGCGTGAGCAATATCATGCTCATTACGGTGAAGGAGCGCACCCGCGAGTTTGGCATACGTAAGGCCATTGGTGCTCGGCCATCGTCTATCCTCTGGCTCATCATCAGCGAGAGCATTATCATCACTACCTTCTTCGGATATATCGGCATGCTGTGTGGCATTGGTGCCAACGCCTATATGGATGCCACCTTGGGGCACACCGTGGTTAATTCGGGCTTGTTCCAGCTCACCATGTTTGTCAACCCCACCGTGGGCCTCGACGTTTGCTTGGGTGCCACCGCCGTAATGATTATTTCGGGTACGCTGGCCGGACTGCTTCCCGCACGACGCGCTGCTCGCATCCGACCCATTGAGGCGCTGAGGGCTGAATAGAATTTAACTCGTCAACTAAAAAAGTAGGCAACTCGTCAACCCGTCAACTTGTCAACTCGTCAACTAAAAAAATGAAATACTTCGATATAGACCGCTTTCGAGAAATTCTCGACACACTAACACGCAATAAAAGCCGATCAATGCTGACTGGCTTCGGCGTGTTCTGGGGGCTCTTCATGCTCGTGGCGCTGATAGGCGGCGGACAAGGCTTGAGGCAACTGTTGCAAAGCAACTTCGCAGGCTTTGCCACCAACTCGGCTCTCATCTTCCCACAGGCCACCACCAAGCCCTACGACGGCTTCAGAAAAGGCCGCGAGTGGGCATTGACCATGGACGATGTGCCACGCCTGCGCAGCCAGGTGCCCGCCCTCGACGTGGTTACGCCGCTGGTAACGCGCTGGGGCGTTACTGCCGTGTCGGGCGACAAAAAGATGTCGTGCACGCTCAAGGGTTTGCTGCCCGAATATACTAAGGTGCAAGCCTCCGAGTTGCGCTACGGCCGCTTCATCAACGAGATGGACGTGCAACAGTGTCGTAAGGTGTGCGTCATAGGCAAGCGCGTGTATGAAAACCTCTTTCCTGATGGCGGCGACCCCTGTGGCCAACTGGTGCGCATCGACTCGGTTTACTATCGTGTGGTAGGTGTTGACGTGTGTTCGGCAGCGATGAACATCAACGGCAGCTCTGACGAGAGTGTCGTGGCGCCGCTCAGCTTCATCTTAAAAGAATATAACCGCGGAAACATTATTGATATGATGTGCCTCACGGGCCGCCCCGGTGTGGTGATGACGCAACAAACCGAGCGCATACGCAACGTGGTGGCACGCGCACACCGTATCGACCCCACCGACGAGACGGGTGTCTCAGTATTCAATACCGAGGTGATGTTTGGCATGATGGATAATTTATTCTCGGGCGTCAACTTCCTTGTCTGGCTCGTGGGCATCGGCACCTTGCTGGCGGGCGCCATCGGCGTGTCGAACATCATGATGGTGACGGTGCGCGAGCGTACTTCCGAGATAGGCATACGCCGCGCCATTGGTGCCACGCCGCGCGTCATCCTGTCGCAAATTATTACCGAGAGCGTGGTGCTGACGCTGGTGGCGGGCATGAGCGGCCTGCTTTTTGCCGTGGTGATATTGCAGATGCTGGAGTTGGGCACCACTACCGATGGCATTGCGTCGGCTCACTATCAGATTGATTTCTGGACGGCCATTGGTGCCGTGCTGCTCATCAGTTTGCTGGGCGTGTTGGCAGGGCTTGCTCCGGCCTTACGAGCCATGTCGGTGAAGCCCGTTGATGCAATGAGAGACGAGTAAGAAAGTGAAAATTTCTCTTGCTTTTACTTCTTTGTAAATACGATAAAATAAAAAAACAACGATATATGAAAAAAATGATCATTGCTGGCCTGGTGGCCATTGTGTTTATAGGCACCTTTGTTTTTCTGTGGATAAAGGCGCAGCCGCAACCTAAGGTGTACGACGAGTTTACGCCCACCGTGGCCGACCTGCGCAAGACAACCGTGCTGACGGGAAAAATTGAACCTCGAAACGAGGTGAACATCAAGCCGCAGATAAGTGGCATCATTACCGAACTGATGAAAGAGGCAGGACAAACCGTACAGGCGGGCGAGGTGATAGCCAAGGTAAAGGTGATACCTGACATGGGGCAGCTGTCATCGGCACAGTCGCGTTTGCGCTTGGCCGAGATTAACCTGAAACAAGCGCGCACAGACTATGAACGCGAGAAGGTGCTGTTTGACAAGGGACTGGTGTCGGCCGACGAGTATGACAAGATACACCAAGCCTACAACCAGGCTCGCGAGGAGCGCAATGCTGCACAAGATAACCTTGAGGTGGTGCGCGATGGCGTGTCAAGCAACAATGCCAACGCCAGTTCTACACTGGTGCGCTCTACGGTTACGGGCGTTATCCTTGATATTCCTGTGAAGGTGGGCAACTCGGTTATCCTCTCAAACACCTTTAACGATGGTACCACTATTGCCACTGTGGCAAACATGAACGACCTCATCTTCCGCGGCAATGTCGACGAAACCGAGGTGGGACAGGTAAATGTGGGCATGCCTATGACAATTACTGTGGGTGCACTGCAAGACCTGAAGTTTAATGCGCGTCTCGAATACATTTCGCCCAAAGCTGTTGAGGCTAATGGTGCCAACCAATTTGAGATAAAGGCTGCCGTACAGGTGCCTGAGAAGACGGGCGTGCGTAGCGGATATAGTGCCAACGCACAGATAGTGCTGGCCGAGGCTCTGCATGTGCTCACCGTGCCCGAGAGCGCCATACACTTTGAGGGCAACAATACCTATGTGTATCTGGTGCAAGGTAAGGGCAAAAATAAAACCTACCAACGACGCAATGTGAAGGTAGGCTTGAGTGATGGCGTTAATATACAGATAAAGAGTGGACTGACCACCAACGATCGAGTACGCGGATTAGAAAGAGTTGAAGAAAGCGAGTAATCAATTCACAATTCACAATTCATAATTCATAATTCATAATTCATAATTCATAATGGGGCTAACGCCATACAGTGTGCTTCAAATTAAGAATTTATGCTTTAGTGGTGTCACAGAAACCATTACTGCTGTTTTTGCTTTAGTGGTATCATCGAAATAATACAAAAAAGGAGACAATCTTTCATCTGAGGTTGCCTCCTTTTTTGCTTATGTTTTCTATTTTCTATTTTATCTTGCGTTGACAACAATCTTGCGACCATTGATAATATACATACCTGCTGGTAGCGATAGGGTGGTAGGAATGTTTGCTGATAAATAAACATCGCTAACCTTGCTACCGCTAATGTGATAGATGCTTAGATGGCGTGCATTGTTACTCTTTACGGTTATTGCTCCATTTGCAGTTCTTATTTCTATATCGCCACTGGCTGTTGTGCTTTCAATACTGTTAGTGTTACCTGTGCAATAAGCAATACATTCTCCGTAGTCGCGTTTTGCTTTAATAGTTTGACCTTCGTCGTTAGTAAATACCAAAGGCTCAAGAGCTGAATAAATTGAAATCGGGTTATGTGGACGGCCAAAGGTGTTTGTCGAGATGCCGATACTAAACAGGCGCTCATATTGTAGAGAGAGGTCTACATCGAAGACAAACTTTCTTGTCTCACCTGCACCGAACTTCTCGTCTGCCAACTTTTTAATATATTCATTACCATTGGTGTCTATCCAACCATTATAATAATCCACATTACCTAACAGTAAGTAAAGGTAAGTGGTGCATGGTCCGCCTTGGTTTTGTATTTCGCAAGTGTAGGTCGTTTTAACATCGTCAATGCAGTCGAAATAGAAGAAATCCCAGTCAATCTCGTCACTTACATGGAAACCTTGTTCATGCTTCATCGTCTTGTCAACGTTGTTAAACTCTGCCGAAATAATGGTGAGTCGTGGCTCTTTATAGTCAACAATCGTTATTTCCTTGAAAGCTATGACTTTATAAAATTCGTTTGTCACAACTAAATATTCGTTCTTTGGCGTATATGGCTCGTAAGAGAATTTTCTCGTCATGCTTTCACCAGGTTTCAGGGATATCATAATTTCGGCTATGTGCC
>CAKQFW010000125.1 GCA_934230965.1 uncultured Prevotella sp. | reverse complement strand
TCATTGTGTTGTTCTGCTGTGGATAACAAATGTTATCGCACATTTTAGGATAACCGATTGAAATACTATAATTGAATGTAAACACAGAAGACAACGCTTTAGCCCCAAATCGTTGTCTTCTGTGTTTACACTCTCTTAAAATTAAATCACTAATCAACATCATAGCATTAAATTATTATGAACAAAACCATTATCACCGTTGTAGGAAAAGATGTTGTAGGCATCATTGCCAAAGTTTGTACCTATCTAGCAGAAAAGCAAATCAATGTCTTAGACATCTCTCAAACCATCGTGCAGGAGTATTTTAACATGATGATGATTGTTGACACTACGCACATTGAATCGTTTGACAATTTGGCCGACGACTTAGAAAAGTTGGGCAAAGAGATTGGCGTACAGGTAAAATGCCAACGTGAAGAGATTTTCGACATGATGCACCGCATTTAATTCTTTTTCGTACCACTATTAAAAACAGCAACGACAATGATTAATATTTCGGAAGTCATCGAAACCAATAAGATGATTGAACAAGAAAATCTTGATGTGCGAACCATCACCATGGGCATCTCACTGCTCGATTGTGTTGATAGCAATCTCGACATCCTCTGTTCAAACATTTACAATAAAATCACAACGTTAGCAAAAAATTTGGTAGCCACGGGTGAAGAAATTGCGCACGAATATGGCATACCCATTGTTAACAAGCGTATCGCCATCACCCCCATAGCACTAGTGGGCGGAAAAGCCTGCAAAACCCCAGCCGACTATGTCAAGATAGTTCATTGCCTTGACAAAGCTGCCAAAACAGTGGGTGTAAACTTCTTGGGAGGCTATTCGGCGGTCGTATCAAAAGGCATGACACACAGCGACGAACTGCTCATCAAGTCAATTCCACAGGCAATGGCCGAAACCGACTTTATCTGTAGCTCTGTGAATATTGGATCTACCAAAACAGGCATCAATATGGATGCCGTGCGCTTGATGGGACAGATAGTGAAGGAAACTGCCGAAGCAACAAAAGATAAAGCCTCAATAGGTTGTGCTAAGTTGGTGGTACTGTGTAATGCGCCCGATGACAATCCGTTCATGGCTGGTGCCTTTCATGGCGTGACTGAATCCGATGCTGTAGTAAGTGTTGGCGTGAGCGGCCCAGGCGTAGTGAAGCATGCTCTACAAAACATTCATGGCGAGAGTTTTGAGGTATTGTGCGAAACCATCAAACGCACTGCATTTAAAATTACTCGCGTAGGACAACTCGTAGCCAAAGAGGCTTCACGCCGACTGAATGTTCCCTTCGGCATCATCGACCTTTCGCTGGCTCCTACACCCGCCATTGGCGATAGCGTGGCCGACATTCTGAAAGAAATCGGTCTCGAACATCCTGGTGCGCCAGGCACAACTGCTGCACTTGCCTTGCTCAATGATCAAGTAAAGAAAGGCGGCATTATGGCTTCGTCATCTGTAGGCGGACTTAGCGGTGCATTTATTCCTGTGAGCGAAGACCAAGGCATGATAGATGCAGTAGAAGCTGGTGCCCTTACCATTGAGAAGCTTGAGGCCATGACTTGTGTATGCTCGGTAGGTCTTGATATGATTGCTGTTCCTGGCGATACGTCAGCCGATACTATCTCAGGCATTATCGCCGACGAGGCTGCCATTGGCATGGTGAACCAAAAGACCACTGCAGTACGTCTCATACCAGCCTACGGCATGAAGGTTGGCGACAACGTCGACTTCGGCGGTCTGTTAGGTCATGCGCCCATCATGCCTGTAAACAATTTCAGTTGCCACGAGTTTGTTAACCGTGCAGGACGCATCCCCGCCCCTATCCACAGTTTCAAAAATTAACAGGTGGTAATGAGGACCGTCATTCCTCACACCTTGTATTATATTTCCCCAAAGACAATGTCTCTATGCACTTGCCTTTGGGGATTTTTGTTTTTATGTGTGAGATTGGTGCCATGCAAGCAACAAAAACAAATCAAATTGTTTTGTAGTGTCTCTAATTTCCACTATCTTTGCATAAGATACAGCAATCAAAACAATATGACAAGATATACATTCATTACCGCCATTATGCTCTGTTGCACACTAACCGTATCAGCACAGAGAAAACATAAAGCTCGCACTGCACCAAAGACAACGAAGACAGTCAAAGCTGCTAAGAACACATTACCGGGTGTATCACAAGCCCAAAAGGAGCTATTCGATGAAATGATCGACAACACACAAAAGTTGTTTGTCATTGATAGCGTTGTGGTAGACAAGGCCACTGCACTAACCGCCATTCCTCAGCCCAACGATTTAGGCAAAATTATGGCCTACAACGCCTATTTCAACGACCAAGCTCTCCCTGGCGTTTACATTTACGTTAATGGTTTTGCTAATAAGTGCTATTATGCCGTTAACGATACCTTAGGCAATTCTCGTATGATGATGCGCGAAAAACTAAATAATAAGTGGGGCGATCCACAACAAGTAAAAGGCATCGGCACCCAATATAAGCATATCAACTATCCATTCATGACCTCTGACGGCGAGACCCTCTACTTTGCTGCCAAAAGCGAAGAAGGATTAGGAGGATACGACATCTATGTTACCCGTTTCGATTCAGATGAAGGCACCTTCCTTGAGGCCGAAAATGTAGGTCTGCCCTACAATTCTTTCTCTGACGATTACCTCTTCTGCATTGACGATATTCACAATTTTGCGTGGTTCGCTACCACTCGAAACCAACCAGAAGGCAAAGCCTGTGTCTACACCATTAGGACATCAAATAAACGTGTTAACTATCAGGTTGAAGCCTACGATGAAGAACAGCTGCAACACTTAGCAAAACTGTCTTCCATTAGCGCCACATGGCCCAATAAACAGCAGCGCAACACAGCTCTTGCACAGCTAAACACATTGCGTAAAAACGGTACAAAAAACGATGCTACCAATACTGCTATACCCTTCTTCGTAAATGACAGTAAGGCCTGTCAATCGGCTCACGACTTCAACACCCCCACTGCCCAAAAACTGTATCCACAATGGCAAGTGTTAGTAAAGCTCAGAACCGAATTAGAAACAGCCCTCGATGGCCTGCGTGTGCAATATCATAACGCCAATCCCAGCAGCAAACAAACATTGGCACAACGCATCTGCAACAAACCATCAACGATATTACAAATATTGAAATTCAGATACGTAAAGCTGAAAATAACAATAGCAAGTAAAGCAAAATCATTAAACTAAAAAAGAACAACCTATGAACAAGTATTTCGCCGAGTCGGAACTGATCATAAATGCCGACGGAAGTATCTTCCACCTACATGTAACACCCGAACACTTAGCCGACAAAGTAATCTTAGTTGGCGACCCAGGACGCGTAAAATTAGTAGCTTCACATTTTGAAGAAATAGAATATGATGTTGAGAGTCGCGAGTTCCACACCGTAACAGGAACATTCGAAGGCAAACGCATCACCGTTATCTCAACAGGTATTGGTTGCGATAACATCGATATCGTCATGAACGAGATTGATGCCTTAGCCAACATCGATTTCAATACTCGTATGGAAAAAGAAACCCTACGTCATCTTGAGATCGTACGCATTGGCACCTGTGGTGGTCTGCAACCCTTTACCCCTGAAGGCACCTTCATCTGCTCAGAGATATCTGTGGGTTTCGATGGTTTGCTCAACTTCTACGCTGGCCGCAATGCCGTGTGCGACCTTCCCTTCGAGCGTTCCTTGCTTAACCATCTTGGCTGGAGCGGTAACATGTGTATGCCAGCACCCTACGTTATTCATGCCGACGAAGAGATGGTTGAGCGCATTGCAAAAGACGATATGGTTCGAGGCGTAACCGTAGCGTGTGGTGGCTTCTTCGGTCCCCAAGGCCGTCAACTACGCATACCATTGACCGACCCCAATCAAAACGAGAAGATTGAAACCTTTGAGTATCAAGGCCATCGCATCACCAACTTCGAAATGGAAAGTTCGGCACTTGCAGGACTCGCAAAACTTATGGGACATCATGCCACCACAGTATGCATGGTTATAGCAAACCGCGTGGCAGGTAAGGCCGACACCAGTTACAAAAACCATATTGACGATTTGATAAAGCTGGTATTGCAACGCATCTAAGACGCAAAGCAATCAGCTATAAAACAAGAACACTGTAAATGAATATATTTTCAACAGATACGATATGTGCCGTTGCCACCGCCCCAGGCGGTGCCATCGGCATTATTCGTGTATCGGGCGAGCAAGCCATCGCCATCACCGACCGCATCTTCACACCCATCGGCGCTAATGGTAAAACACTGGTCCAACGCAAGCCCTATACCTTAGCATTTGGAAACATCGTCAGCCCACAAGGCGACATCATCGACCAAGTGCTGGTTAGCATTTTTCATGCACCCCACTCATACACAGGCGAGCAGTCGGTAGAAATATCGTGCCACGCATCAACCTACATTCTTCAACAGGTTATGCAACTGCTTGTGGCCAATGGTTGTCGCCCCGCTGAACCAGGCGAATACACCCAGCGGGCCTTCTTAAACGGCAAGATGGACCTCTCGCAAGCCGAAGCTGTAGCCGACCTTATTGCCTCACACTCTGCTGCATCGCATCGCATGGCAATGAACCAAATGCGCGGTGTCTTCTCTACCGAACTGTCGGCTCTGCGCGATAAGTTGCTACACCTCACCTCATTAATCGAACTTGAACTCGACTTCTCCGACCACGAAGAACTTGAGTTTGCTGATCGCACACAGCTTGTTGATGTAGCACAAAAAATACAACACACCGTACAACGCCTTATACAGTCGTTCCGCATAGGCAACGCCATCAAAAATGGCATACCCGCCGTCATCATTGGCGAGACCAATGCAGGCAAATCCACCCTTCTCAACCTTCTTGTAGGCGAAGAGCGTGCAATCGTGAGCGACATTCACGGCACCACACGCGATGTTATTGAAGACACTGTGAACATTGATGGTAAGATATTCCGCTTTATTGATACAGCTGGTATCCGCGACACCGCCGACACCATCGAAAGCATTGGTATAGAACGTAGCCTGGCAAAGATAAAACAGGCCGAGATTATATTGCTCATGCTCGATGCTACGTGCGCCAACGAACAGTACAAAACCCTGTCAACCAAGGTGTTACAACTATGTCAAGGCAAACACTTAATGGTTATCGTAAATAAGTGCGACAAAGCCGCACCCACCACCATCACCCCACTGCCCGAAAACGCCACACAGATAAACATCTCGGCCAAAACGCAACAAGGCATCGAACAACTGAAAACAGAACTCAGCGCTCTACTACCCGATGCCGACATCATGGCTGGCAATGCCATCGTAAGCAACATACGTCACCTCAAGGCGCTACAATCAGCAAACGACGACATCAACCGCGTGCTCAATGGCCTACAAACTAATCTTCCCACCGATCTCGTAAGTCAAGACCTACGCAGTTGTCTGTACCACCTAGCACAAATAACTGGAGGCGAGATACAAACCGATGAGGTGTTAGGAAACATTTTTAAACACTTTTGCATCGGAAAGTGAAAGGTGTAAAAAAAAGGCTTGGTAATACCAAGAAAGATAAATTTCACCCAAATGGGTTGGTATGGCTCACATGTTGAGCAAACCAATTGGTCGTTTTTGGTCTGGAGGTGCACAGTCTGTTAAACATGGTCTCGAAATCATGGGTATTGGTCTCGTTGATATCGATGCCAAAGACTGTATGATGTTAAAATTCCACCTGTAGCTAAGTAATAAAGAACTGACTCTCAGAAACAAGACTATGGTAGATTTCTATATCAGCGTCATTAAGCGTTATTAGTCCTCCTATTAATGGTGGAGCGATAGATGTTTCCGTCCTCCCGATGAAGTATTTCATCGATTATGTAAGGGTGTATCAGAAAGAATAGTATGCCTGGGACATTGAAGATTAGAGAATGAAGAAGATATTATTTCTACACGGATTCTTCGCCACGGGCAGTTG
>CAKQFW010000124.1 GCA_934230965.1 uncultured Prevotella sp. | reverse complement strand
GCCATACATGTAGCACCGCCCACCGCCACTGTGGCCTCGCCACTGCAGCAAGCTTCAAAGGTAGAACAGATGCTCACCGCCATGGTGATACGTCATGGCCATGAGGTAATATACGATAATGTTGAAGATGCCGACGGCAACCTCATCAGCCTAAACGTGGCCCAGTATCTCGATTATAACTTGAATGTCGACGGGCTGAAGTTGTCTAACCCCATCTTCGCTCGCATCTTGCAAGAGGCGGTGCAGCACTCGCTCGACGCCGACTTCAATGCCGAGCGCTTCTTCATTCATCACGAAGACATCAACATTAGCAAGGTGGCCACCGACCTCAGCACCGATCGCTACCAGCTGTCGCAGCACGCGCAAGACGAGGCGCAGCCCCTAAACGAGCAAGAAAAACAGCTACGCGCCACCGAGCACATTGAAAATATAAGGAAGCAGCTCGAGCATCTGCTCAACGATTTCCGCATGGATTATCTTGAGCACCACCTGAAAGAGCTGCAAAAGCAGATAGCAACGCCGGGTCTCGACACCGACCGCCTGCAAGCTCTCATGGCCGAATATAAGGAGGCACAGGGGCTACGCAATAAGTTGGCCAAAATGTTAGGCAACAATATCGTAGTATAACCCCAACGGTGTGCCACAAAAACACACCATAAAACATTATAAACATGAATAATTTTTTTTTAGACATACTGCCTGAACTGATTGTTGTAGCAGTGCTGGCGCTATCTTTTTTGCCGACTAAACGCTTCTTTCAGAAGCGCAAAGAACAAAGCGAAGAAGAAGAGAAGGCAGTGCCGCTGGCCGCTGTTGAAGACATCAAGGCCGTTATCAACGGTATGCTGTCTGACCTGAACACGCATGGCGAATGGAGCAAAGATGGCAAAGAGCATACCTTGCACTTTACTTATCAGGGTGGCCACTTCAATATTAATATCGACGAAGAGCATCCGGTGGCACACATCACCTTCTTGTTCTTCTACGATACCACTATCGACATGATTGACAATGTGCGCACAATGATAAACCGTTGCAATACCAACACCGATCGTTGCCGCTTTGTTTACACCATTAACGACGACGAGGGCACCGTGAACGTACACCTACAAAGCGATCTTATTGTGAGCGCTCGAAGCAGCGCCCACGAACTGTCAATCCTGCTGAACGAGATTTTTGTGTGGCGCAACATCTTCATACAGCACATCACACAACAGCACACCCTGCAGCGCACAGGTGGCCTTACCTCCGACCCCGAAAAGTTTCAAGCACACGATGGCTTCCTTACGGCCATGCTTACCGAACAGTTGTTGGCTTATCAGCCCTCTATACCGTTGCCTATCTGCACCCTCACGCAGCCGTTCACCATGCAGCAGCTCATGGCCGATGTGCTCGATATACCCACATGGCAGCCACGCACCCTAACCGTTACCGTGCCTGGTCTGGCTTGGCAAGACGTGCCCGCTGATAAGATAGCCCTCTATCCACTCACCACCAGCGGCCTCTTGGTGGTGACGTTTACCGATGCCAGTGGTCGTGAGCGACGTCTTAACATCGACATTAGCAAGACGGCTTCGACCAACGAAACACGCTACTATCGCATTACCACCACCCTGTTTCCGCCCACCGACAACACGCTTGAGCCTGAAGAGTTTAGCTTTGTGCAACCCACCATGCAGAGCATCCGCATAGGCGTTGATGTGATGGAGCCACAACAGCAGGTGGCCAAACGTCGTTATCTGTGGAAAGAGGCCGTTGAAGCCTATCGTAAAGGCGAGCCTATGCCCACCGACGACAATGGGCAGACCGTGCTCTTTCATCCGCAGGCCGATGTGTTTGATGCTCTTTATCTCGGCTCGACGCTGTTCTACCAAAAGCGTTTTGCCGAGGCCATTGCGCCCCTGCGCTTCGTTTATCAAAAGCTGAACGAAGATGCTTACCACAACGTGGGACAAAATTTGCGCACCTTTCTGCATATTTGCCGCATGCTGGCTGCTGCCTATGCCCAGACAGGACAAAACGAGTGGGCCATCTTCTACAACGAGATCGTTGCCATGGGGCCGCCCACGCTCACCATTCACTCCGAGTTTTTGCGTGTGTTGCTGGCGGGTCATGATGCCCGACTGATGCCCGTGATTAGTAATCTTGAAACCGACCTCATGACCTATCTCAATGCCCACGCTCCTAACGACGATGACGATGACGATGATGCCGACACCGACAACTACGACAGCCAGCTACAGTTGCTCTTTCGTGTAAAGTTGTTTAAGGCGCATGTCTTTGCCGACAGGCGGCAGTTTGTTGAGGCCGAACGCCTGTTATCGTCGTTGAAAAACGAAAACGACAAGAACACCAGCGACACGACACGCGAAACAAACAACACGCTGCTGCAAAACGAGTGGGGCTATCTGCAGCGCAAAAAAGACGAGCATGCCGACGAGAAAACGCCATCACGCCCCGCTTCTGACGCTCTACAAAGCGATAACAATGTAGAAAACAAACAGTAATAACAACCATTGTCTTCAAAAACAAATAATATGTATTATATCGAAAAAACCTTTGAGGTGTCGGCTTGCCATCGCCTTACCCTTTCATACGAAAGCAAGTGTGAACAGCTGCATGGACACAACTGGATTATCACCGTCTACTGCAAGTCGGACACGCTGAACGCCGATGGCATGGTGGTCGACTTTACCCACATAAAACAAAAGATACAGCAAAAGCTCGACCATGCCAACCTGAACGAGGTGCTGCCCTTCAACCCCACGGCCGAAAACATGGCGCGCTGGATTACGGAACAGGTGCCTCACTGCTACAAGGCGCGTGTGCAAGAGAGCGAAGGCAATGTGGCTGCCTACGAGGTTGACAACTTCAAATAAAAGCTTTTACGAAAAGATTGATTTTTCACAATGAAACGCATTAACGATATCTTCTATTCGCTGCAGGGCGAAGGCCGAAACACAGGTCGCGCTGCCATCTTCATTCGCTTTGCGGGCTGCAACTTGCGCTGCTCGTTCTGCGACACTCAGTTTGACGAATATCGCGAGATGACCGACGAGCAAATTCTTAACGAGATAGCACAATACCCTGCGCGCTTTGTCGTGCTAACGGGTGGCGAGCCCACACTGCAGGTAGACGAACCTTTCATACAGCTCTTGCATGCTCACGGTTACGAAATAGCCATGGAGAGCAATGGCACCAAGCAACCTCCTAAAGGCATCGACTGGCTTACCTGTTCGCCCAAAGGCAAGGTGGGCATCTCGCGTTGCAACGAGCTGAAGTGTATTTTTGATGGCGATGCCAGCCACATCACCACCTATGGTATAGAGGCCGAATATTATTATCTGCAGCCTTGCGACGTGGGCGATGCGCAGCGCAATGCCGACATTACGGCAGCCTGTATAGCCTACATTGAGCAGCACCCCGAGTGGCGCCTGTCGTTGCAAACGCACAAGCTGATAGGTTTTAAATAACAACAACAAACACCCCACGCACCATGCTTCTTCTACATTTTCTGTTTTTAAGCATCTACATCATCATCGTCGTTATTTGTATGGTCGATGTGTTGATGGAGAACCGGCAGCCCGTCAAAACCATGGCGTGGCTGATGGTGCTGGCCTTTGCGCCCATCTTGGGCATGGTGCTCTACTTCTTCTTCGGACAAAACACGCGCAAGAAGCGCCTTATCAGTCAGCGCAGCACCGACCAGCTCGATAAACACTCGATGCTGGGCTTTGTTGAACAGAAAAACTTGCACATACCCGAAGCCTATCGCACCCTGATACAGCTGTTTACCAACCAAAGCTTGTCGTTGCCCTTCAAAGACAACGAGGTAGATGTCTATACCAGTGGTTACGAGTTTTTCCCTGCCTTGCTGGCCGACATTGCCGCCGCCCGTCACCACATACACCTCGATGTTTATATTTTTGAAGACGACGCCTTGGGCCATTTGGTGGCCGACGCCCTTATCAGCAAGGCCCGTCAGGGCGTAGAGGTGCGCCTTATTTACGACGATGTGGGGTGCTGGCAGGTGCGTAGCAGCTTTTTTGAACATATGCGCGAGGAGGGCATCGACGTGCATGCCTTCATGCCCGTTAAGTTTCCGGCCTTTACCAGCAAGGTAAACTATCGCAACCACCGCAAGCTGTGCGTTATCGATGGCACCACGGCCTTTATTGGTGGCATGAACATAGCACGCCGCTATGTGCAGGGGCGCCGCAACCGCCCTTGGCGCGACACGCATCTGCGCATACGGGGTGGCGCCGTGTATGCCGTGCAGCGCGCCTTCTTGGTCGACTGGTATTTTGTTGACCGTACACTCATCACCCATCGCAAGTATTATCCGCCCATCACCACCCAGCCTAACAATTGTTTGGCACAGGTGGTAACCAGTAGCCCCATTGCCCTGTGGCCCGACATTATGCAGGGCTATGTGCGCATACTGCTTGAGGCGCGACACTATGTTTATATCGAGACACCTTACTTTCTGCCCACCGAGCCCATACTCTTTGCTATGCGCACGGCGGCCATTGCGGGGGTTGACATTAAGCTGATGGTGCCACGTAAGAGCGATGCCAAACTGGTTGAATGGGCATCGACATCCTACCTACGCGAGGCGCTGGAGGCAGGCATCACCATCTGTTTGTATGAAGATGGCTTTAACCATAGCAAGCTGCTGGTGTGCGACGATATGCTATGCACTTGTGGTTCTACCAATGTCGACTTTCGTAGCTTTGAGAATAACTTCGAGTCGAACATCTTCTTCTACGACCGCGACATGGCCTTACGCTTTAAACAAATATTTATTGACGACCTTGAACACTGTACGCTGATTGAAAGCATTGACGACCTGCCGCACCGCAATTTCAGACAACGTCTTTGGGAGTCGGTAGTGCGTTTGCTGTCGCCCTTGTTGTAATTATTGTTCTCTTGCGCGTTGTAAGCCTTGTTACAATAGCTTAAAAATATGGGCTTACAGAGCGTATATTTAATATATTATGTGTAATTTTGCACTCGAAAAAGAAAAATACGACAAATAAAGAGAACGTTAGGACACTAAGGAATGGTAGAAACACTGAGCCAATGGGACGCCAACCTCGTGGTATGGCTGAACAGCTTTCATAATACTTTTTTTGATAACATCATGTATCTTGCATCTAACCGATGGATGTGGGTGCCCATGTATGTTGTTCTTTTTGCCGTTACGCTGATGCATTTCGGCTTGCGAAAGCGCACATTGGCCGTGCTGGCCCTCTTCGCCATCACCATCACCTTGGCCGACACCATTTGTGCCGACTATATACGCCCCTTCTTCAGTCGGCCGCGCCCCACTCAGCCCGACAGTGGCATCAGCGCCATGATACACACCGTAAACGGCTATCGTGGTGGGCATTATGGCATGGCGTCGTGCCATTCGGCCAACTCGTTTGCGCTGGCCACACTGGTTATGCTGCTGTATCGCTTGCGCCGCCTCTCGGTGTTTATCTTTGTTTGGGCCTTGTTTCATACCTATACACGCATCTATCTGGGCGTGCATTATCTGGGCGACATCGTGGTGGGGGGCTTCGTGGGCGCCACTATTGCTTGGCTATTATACCGCCTCACAGCACGTGTCGTTAATCTTGAGCCCGAACCTGTAAACAGTCACCCCAACTTTGTTATCTATACAGGCGTGGGCATCCTTACACTTCTCGTTATCACCTCATGCGTCTCGCTCTTGTTGGGCATTAGTATGTTTGAGTGATAACGCCAGCATCTTTCTCTTACACCAACCATTTTTTAGCTTTATATAGGGCATAATATTGTCTTATATAGGGCGCTACGTGGTTTTATATAAGGCATAATATTGTCTGATATAGGGCATAATATTGTCTTGTATGGGGCATAATATTGTCTGATACAAGGCATAATATTGTCTGATATAGGGCATAATATTGGGCAAAACCCAGCAACAAGTTGTCTCGTATCGACCGTTATGAACACGTGGAACGGTCGATGCGCGTGTTCATATCGACCGTTATGAACATGTGGAACGGTCGATACCAGGGCCGACGCATTACTTTTCTCTTTGATAATCAA
>CAKQFW010000123.1 GCA_934230965.1 uncultured Prevotella sp. | reverse complement strand
GCGAAACTTACCCCGTGGTAAAAGTCGAAATCTCTAGCACCTCTCACCCCTTCTATACTGGTAAGAGCAAGCTGGTTGACACTGCTGGTCGCGTAGACAAGTTCATGAGCCGCTTCGGTAAGATTCGCAAGTAATACAGCATATATCTACCACTACTCTTTTATTGATGTCTGAACGTTGGCAAGCACGTGCATCGGCTGTAGCGATGCCAAGGCAGAATAAACAGTAAAGAGTGAGCGAACTTATATTTTTGGAAAGTGTGTTCTGGCGTAGTTGCATATACGCGGGAACACACTTTCTTTTTTTATTCTAACGCTTCGTCACACACGGCCACTTGTGTGCTAACTTAAGGCCAGTGAAGTAAAGTGACGACTTTCTCTTATTTATATTTTATTTCTTTCTAATGAACATCAATATGAAACATCGTTTTATGATATGGGCACATTGGGCAGTATTGCTTTTAATGGTACTGTCGTTTGCGGCCTGTGGTAGCGATGGGGGTGGTGATAATGGTGAAGGTTCAGGTTCTTCCGTAGCGAAGAACGAAAACCAAAATCCCGCCAGTGGTTACAATACAAATAATACGACGCTAAAGGCTGCACAGCGTATGGAGTTTCCGAATATTAAGAAACCCGCTGCCAACTATTATGTTATTGTGCATACGCTTTCAGGTACGGCTAACCAATACTCGTATGCTGGCAAAAACTATACCTTCGATGCCGACGGCATTAACTTCTGCACCATTTGGGACACGAATAAAAAGTCGCAACTTTGTTCTTGCTATCGCTTGCACCGAGGCTATGGCGGTTCGCATAATCGCGTGTTAGGTCTTACCTATCCTGCCGACGATGACCTGCCTTCGCAGTATCGCATTGACGATTATATGCGAGGCTCGGGCTTTCAACACGGCCACATCTTACCGCAAACAGAGCGCACCTTTTCTTACGATGCCAACCGTCAGACCAACTTTCTTACCAATATGCAGCCGCAGTATCCGCAGTTTAACGGTTACGACGATAAAGACAACTCGCACACGGGTTTGTGGCTACTGATGGAGGGAAAGGTACAGAAACTTGCTAAACGCCTATGCGCCAACGATACGCTGTTCGTGTGCAAAGGTGGTACCATTCAGGAGGGGCAGGTGTTGAAGAAACTAAAGGGCCAGATGATTGTGCCCAAGTATTTCTTCATGGCTGTGCTGAGAAAAACTCAGAGTGGTTATAGCGCCTTTGGCTTCTGGACCAAGCATCTTAGTTCGTATGTCCCCTCAAACTATAACTTGCGACAGAACGCTATGTCGATTGCTGAATTGGAAAAGCTCACCGGCATGGACTTCTTCTGCAATCTGCCCGACGATATTGAAGAGAAGGTAGAGAAGAGCTTCTCTCCTATCTTGTGGGATTTCTAAAACAGTAACTAATCAAACAAACACATTCAAGCAATTCAACTAACAATTACTTACGAACAATAACTTACAAGCTACTATGATCAAAAGAAAAACTATTTATTCTGCTTTGTTGCTCATGGCTCTGCCTGTTTCAAGCACCGTGGCTATGAACAACATTATGGGCAGTAGCGTGTCTGTAACGGCTACGGCTACCTCGTCTTCGTCAACGATGTCTTTAGACAAATCATCTTTAGACAAATCATCTTTAGTGGCATCAGATGCTAATCATTTCATCACCGATGCCGCCTATCGCAAGAAGGTAGACGAAACCTTCAACAGCCGTATCTCTTTCATCGGTAAACAATTCTTCAATACAAAGGGGCTGAAAGCTACCGCACAAGAGCGCGAAGCCTTGCAGTTCTTGTATGCTTACATGCCGCTGGCCGATGTTACCGACTACACCACCGCCTTCTTCCTTCAGAACGTGCGTAGCAGTTTTGCGGTTCGCAACGAGATGGCGTGGGGCGCAAAGGTGCCCGAACTGCTGTTCCGCCACTTTGTGTTGCCCATCCGCATCAACAACGAGAACCTTGACAATTCGCGCATGGAGTTCTACAAAGAGCTGCGCGACCGTGTGAAGGGCAAAAACATGTATGATGCTATTCTTGAGGTGAACCACTGGTGCCACGAAAAGGTGTCGTATCAACCCTCTGATGGCCGCACATCGGCACCGCTGGCTACAGTGCGCTCGGCTTATGGTCGTTGTGGCGAGCAGAGCACCTTTACCGTGGCTGCCTTGCGTGCTGTAGGCATCCCCGCCCGTCAGGTCTACACGCCGCGCTGGGCGCATACCGACGATAACCATGCGTGGGTAGAAGCCTGGGCCGATGGCACATGGTATTTCTTGGGCGCTTGTGAGCCCGAGGCCGTGCTAAACTTAGGTTGGTTTAACGCTCCCGCCTCGCGTGCATTGTTGATGCACACCAAGGCTTTCGGCGATTACAATGGTCCGGAAGAGGTAATGCTTCGCACATCTAACTATACCGAGATTAACCTCATTGGCAATTATGGCGAAACGGCTCGTGCCGATTTTCACGTCGTTGATGCCGCTGGCAAGCCTGTTGAGGGCGCTCGCGTTGATTTTAAGATATACAATTATGCCGAATATTGCACCGTGGTAACCAAGTATACTGATGCCGACGGTAGCACCTTCCTATCGGCCGGCAAGGGCGACATGATGGTGTGGGCCTCAAAGAACGGCAAGTATGGCTTTGGCAAAGTGTCGTTTGGCAAAGACCGTGCGCTCACCGTGCGCCTCGACCACGATGCTACACAGGCGTATGCTCAGCGCGACACCTTCGACATTGTTCCACCTGTGGGCAAACCCAATCTGCCCGAGGTGACGCCCGCTCAAAAGGCGGCTAACGATGTGCGTCTGGCTTATGAAGACTCAATACGCCATGCTTACCTCGCCACTTTCTATACTCCCGAAACAGCTCGTAAGGCGTGCGAGGCCAATGGGCTTCCTGCCGATGAGGTGGCACCGCTGTTAGTAGCGTCAAGTGGTAATCATGCCGTTATTCTTCAGTTCTTGCTGAAGAACAAGGCACACCTCGACCGCGCTATCGCTCTGCTGAAGACCCTTCGCGCCAAAGACTTACGCGATATGCCCATGGATATTCTCGACGATAATATGTTGGCCGAAAGTGCTCAGCTCTGCCCCCGTGTTGAAGACGAGATGATTATTCATCCCTTCAAACACTTCTTCCAGAAAGCTTTTAGCAAGGCCGAGGCCGACCGCTTCCGTCAGAACCCCGACGCCCTGGCCGAGTGGGTAGAGAAGAACGTGCGCCTGAACCCCGATACCAAGGCTTTGGCCATTGCTCAAACTCCTGTGGGCGTATGGCAGTCGCGCCTTACCGACAATCGTTCGCGCAAGATTTTCTTCGTCGACGTTGCTCGCAGCTTGGGCATTGAGGCTCGTGTTGATGCTGTAACCAAGAAAACACAATACCGTAAAGACGGTCAATGGGTTGACGTGCTCTTCGGACAGAAAGCGCAGATGGCGGCTACTGGCACGCTGAAGATAACCTATACTGACAATGGCGTGATAGATAACCCCAAGTATTATAGCCACTTCTCGCTGGCTCGCGTTAATGCCGATGGCACCACTTCACTGCTCGAATATGACGACAGTGGCGAGGTGACATGGGCCAACACTTTCCGCGATGGCGTGTCGCTCGATGCTGGACAATACATCCTTGTTACAGGCACACGTCTGGCTGATGGCGGTGTAATGTCGGCTATGCAGATGTTTACCGTTGAGGCTGGCAAGACCACAACCTTGCCTATGCTGCTGCGCACTTCTACCACAGCTGTTACGGTGATTGGCAATTTCGATTCAGAGTCTACCTTCCAAAAGATGGATGGCAGCACCGTGAATATCTTGTCGCAAACAGGTCGTGGTTACTTTATCACGGGCCTGATAGGAGTAGGGCAGGAGCCTACCAACCATGCATTGAAAGATATTGCCAAGGTGGCCAGCGCCTTTGATAAGTGGAACCGCCCCTTGCTGTTGCTTTTTGAAGACGAGGCTGCCGCTGCTAAGTTTAAGCCAGCCGAGTTTGAGGGTCTGCCCAAGAACATTATCTTCGGCATTGACAAGGGTGGCGCCATTCGCAAGCAGATATCTGCTAATATGAACCTGTCGCACCCCAACTTGTCACCCATCTTCTTCATCTCCGATACCTTTAACCGCGTGGTTTACCTTTCGCAAGGATATACCATTGGTCTGGGTGAGCAGATGGAACTGGTTATTAAGAAACTGTAATCAAGAAAACTACCCAGCGTAGATATATTGGTTAAGAATATTCAATGGTGTTACAACTGGAAACATAACATCGTTGAACTGCCAAAGGACAACAAGGACAACATCTTTTATACATTTATGTAAAAAAGCAATGTCGTTCTTGTTGTCCTTTTGTTGTTCCTTGTCGTTTTCTTGTTCTTAGTTGTCGTTTTGTCGTACCTTGTTGTCGTTTTGATACATTATTTGTCTTTGATAAACCCTTACTATTTCTATGTTAACCCGATGCTTTTGACGTGCCAATGGCCGCATTTACACAAGCAAAAGCAATGTTCCGCGATAAGAAACAGAAATGAAAAACTATTTTATCTCTTTTCCTTTGTCTCTTACATAGATTTTGGCTAAATTTGTCAACGTTTACTAAAAAACGAAGAAAAACAATTATTAATCAGAACAAAAACAAGAAAATAGCAGAACGATGAGTACATTAACCATTTGTATTGTTATTGCTTTCGTCTTTGGCTATCTATGTATAGCCATGGAGAGTCTTACAAAAGTAAACAAAGCAGCCGTAGCGTTGCTGATGTTTGTGGCGTGTTGGACCCTGTATATGTTCGACCCCACGCAGTTTCTTCAACTCATGCATCCCGACTTTATGGCGTCGGCAGCCGAAGCCACAGGCGGTAATGCGGTGCTGGATAAGGTGACGACGATTGTGCAAGAGCACCTGGGCGACACCTCTACCACTCTGTTCTTCTTGATGGGTGCCATGACCATTGTCGAGATTGTTGACCAAAACGGTGGCTTCAATTGGGTGCGCGGTGTGATGAAAACCAAGTCGAAGCGGGCGTTGTTATGGCGCATTGCTTTTATGACCTTCTTCCTGTCGGCCATTCTCGACAACCTCACCACCAGCATTGTGATGATTATGATATTGCGTAAGCTCGTCAGCAACCATGCCGACCGCATTATCTATGCTTCGCTGGTTATCATCGCTGCCAACTCGGGTGGCGCCTTCTCGCCTATTGGCGATGTTACCACCATTATGTTGTGGAACAAGGGCCTCATTACAGCCTTGGGTGTTATCTCTGAGATACTTGTTCCCTCTATCATCTCTATGGTTATTCCGGCCTTCATCATGCAGTTTATGCTCAAGGGCGACCTTGAGGTGCCCAGCCAAAGCGAGGGCGCTGTTGATACAGGCGACTTTACCGCCACGCAGCGCAAGGTGGTGTTTGCCTTAGGCGTGGGTGGTTTGATGTTTGTGCCCGTATTCAAAGGGCTTACGGGTCTGCCTCCGTTCGTAGGCATCTTGTTGGTATTGGGCGTGTTGTGGACCACCACCGAAATATTCTACCGTCACCTACATCGCGCTGGCGATGCTGAGGGCACACAGAAGCGTGTTACCAAACTGCTGTCGCGTGTTGATATGAGCACCATCTTGTTCTTCTTGGGCATCTTGATGGCTGTGTCGTGCTTGTCAGAGGTAGGCGTACTGGCGTCAATGGGTAAGGGCCTGAACACCGTGTTTGATGGCAACCACTATATGGTAACGGGCATTATTGGTGTGCTGTCGAGCATTGTTGATAATGTGCCCTTGGTGGCTGGTTGCATGGGTATGTATCCGCTGGCACCCACTGGCGATATGGCTGTTGATGGCGTGTTCTGGCAATTGCTGGCCTACTGTGCTGGTGTGGGTGGTTCAATGCTTATCATCGGCAGTGCCGCTGGCGTGGTGGTGATGGGCTTAGAGCGTATCACCTTTGGCTGGTATATGAAGCATGTTACATGGATAGCCTTTGTGGGCTACATTTGTGGCATCATTTGCTATTGGCTGCTTCGTACCTTCGTGTTTGCCGTATAAGGATTGATGACAGTGCATTAACACAATACCGCAC
>CAKQFW010000122.1 GCA_934230965.1 uncultured Prevotella sp. | reverse complement strand
ACCTTGACCTATGGCCAGCATGGTGATAACCGATGCCACACCAATAATGATGCCCAAAGCCGTAAGAAACGAGCGCATCTTATTAG
Source organism: uncultured Prevotella sp. (assembly GCA_934230965.1). Taxonomy (GTDB): domain Bacteria; phylum Bacteroidota; class Bacteroidia; order Bacteroidales; family Bacteroidaceae; genus Prevotella. The sequence goes on along the minus strand of CAKQFW010000122.1, from coordinate 6,017 downwards.
CAGCGATGGCCCGAAGGGCTATTTTAAATAAGTTGCTGTAATTCATAGTTGAAAACAATAGTAGAAAAAACTATTCGTCAGTGCTGGGAGGCAATGCTGCCAGCCCATCGGCCGCCGAAAGAATATTTGTGTTCACCTCGTCACTAATCACCTTTCCATCGCGCAGCATAATGTTGCGCGACGAGTAGTGAGCAATATCAGGGTTGTGCGTTACAAAGATGATGGTGCGTCCCTGAGCATGCAGTTTCTGAAAGAGCACCAATATCTCAAACGAGGTGCGCGTGTCAAGGTTACCCGTTGCCTCGTCGGCCAAAATCACGGCGGGGTTGTTCACCAAGGCACGAGCAATGGCTACACGCTGCATCTGTCCGCCCGACATTTGGTTCGACTTATGATACAAACGGCTACCAAGGCCTACGGCTTTCAAGGCCTCAACAGCGCGGTCGAAACGCTCCTTGGCTCCCACCTCAGCATTATACATCAGTGGCAGTTCAACGTTCTCTACGCTGGTGGTCTTTGGCAGCAAGTTATAATTTTGAAAGATGAATCCTATCTTGCGGTTACGCAACACGGCACGCTGACTTTTTGACATGGTGCGCACCGAGATACCATCAAGCAGATATTCGCCACTACTGGGCGTGTCAAGGCAACCCAACTGGTTAAGCAATGTCGACTTACCCGAGCCCGACTTGCCCATAATGGTGACAAATTCGCCTTCATATATCTTGAACGACACCCCACGCAAGGCATGCACTGTCTCGTCACCCACCACAAACTCGCGCTTCACGTTTTGCAGTTCGATGACTACTTTCTTGTTGTTATCCATATTGTTGTGTCAGTTACATCGTTTCACCCATTACTTTTTTTTGTTTTTTCCCGGAGGGCCAGGAGCAAAGGGGCTTTTCTCACCGCTATCAGCCGTAGCATCGTTGTCGTCGGCTGTCAGCACATTAATGCCTGTTATCACCTGTGCCCCCATCTTCATTCCGTTCAACAATTCGGTGTTCACGCCATCGGTCATGCCTATGTTCACGCTATGTGCCACAATGTTATTGCCCTCAAGTGTCCATACCTTGTTTTTACCTTTGCAGTCGATAATCTTACGTTTGCCCACAGTCTCCTTGGTAGGTGTATAGCGTAGCGCCTTGCTGGGCACACACGTTACGTTTTTGCGCTCGGCCGTGTAAATGGTAACATTGGCGGTAAGACCTGGCTTCAGTTTCAAGTCAGCATTGGGGGCACTAATTACCACCTCATAGGTTACCACATTATTAGTGGTAGTGGCCTCTTGGCGCACCTGCTTCACTGTGCCCTCAAAAGTATCGTTAGGATAAGCATCAACGGTAAACGACACGCGCTCGCCCTCTTTCACATCGCCTATGTCGGCCTCATCTACATCGGCCACCACCTGCATCTCCTTTAGGTTCTGAGCAATGGTAAACAACTCTGGTGTTGAGAAGCTGGCAGCCACGGTCTGTCCCTCCTCTACCGACTTCGACAGCACAATGCCATCAATAGGCGATGTAATGGTGGCGTACCCCAAATTGGTTTGCGCACGCTGCACCTCTTCCTTTGCCGATGCCACCTGCTCTTTTGCCTGTTTGTAGGCGAGCTGAGCGTTTTCATACTCGTCGGCACTTACCAATCCTTTGCTATACAATGTGGCATAACGTTTAAAGTTGGCCGACTCATAGTTAAGTTTGCTTTGTGCGCTGGATAAGGTGGCCTTTGAAGCATTCAACTGGCTCACCAGGTTGGTCTTGTCAAGTTCGGCTATCACCTGTCCTTTTTTCACCACCGTGTTGTAGTCGACATACAGTTTGCTCACAATACCGCTCACCTGTGTACCTACCGTCACCGATGTTACAGGCTCAATAGTGCCCGTTGCGGTAACACTGTTCATCAAATTAGCGGGAGCCACCTTTGCCGTATCAAACGTCACCTCTTCTTGTTTCTTTCCACCCGACAAAAGCCAAGATACAAGAGCCACTATCGCCACCACTGCAGCAGCGATCCACACTTTACTTATCTTCTTCATTTCTCTAAAAAATATTATCGATTAGTTTTAGTTACCATCTTAACAATGGCTTGTCGATGGTTATTTTAGTTCACCCGTTTTATAGAAGTTCAACATGTTTAAGTTCAAGATTGCCAAATACTTGCTTTGCAGCTCGTTTTGCTGTGCCTTCAACAAATTGTCTTTACCAGTCATCAGTTCAACAATATTCTTAAGACCTAAACGAAACTGCTCGCTCAGCAGGTCGTAGCTTTCTTGTGCGCTCTGTGTCGACACTTGCGCTGCCTTAAACTTATTTTGATTTGTTACAGCCTGCAACCAATAGTTTTCTACGGTTGAATATAGCGTGGTTTGCTTATCCTTCAAGTCGAGCAAATAGGTTTCGCGCTGCAACATAGCCTTGTTGGCAGCAGTCTTCGATGAACGATTATCAAACAAGGGTATGCTTACCGTCAAGCCACCACCCACATTAAAGTTGGTTTTCATTTGCGCCCCCCACGCATCAGTGCTCATCGAATTGGTACTGGTGCTTACGCCAGCATTCAAGCCAATGGTAGGCATACGCTGTGCCTTTGCTATCTTCACACTTAGGTCGCTACTTTCTACCCCCAGCTGTGCAGCCTTTATCTCGGGGCGATGCTCTATGGTGGCGGTATAAACGGCATTGAGGGCAGGCACCTCTTCCAGTGCCATAGCATCGGTAGTAGCAGGAATTGCCACATCAAACTCTTCGTCGTCAGTTATCTGCAGCAGTTGCTTCAGTTGGCGTTTATAGTTACGTAGGTTGCTCTCAGCCTCTACAATATTATATTCGTCTTGCGCACGTTGGGCTGTAAGTTGTGCCAGGTCGGCCTTACTCATTTTTCCTACGCCCACCATCGTTTTGCCTCGTTCTTCGTTTTTCTGGCTGGTTTCAAGACTGGCCTTATTCACCTTGATGGCTTCTGTTGAATATAATATCTGCACATAGTATTGAGCAATCTGTTCCAATATAGTGTTGGCAGTTTGCGCCGAGTCGAGCACAGCCATTTGTTCTGTCAGTTTGTTCAGCTTTACCTGGTTGGTATTGCGTCCGCCATTCCATACAGTCCAGTTTCCACTTACCGAGTAAGAGCCGTTATAGTAGGTTTTATCAACGCTCGACTGCACATAGCCATCGGTCACGGTCTGGCGACCTGTTTGTGGCCAAGGCTGGTAAGTGACGTTCTGCGACGTTGAAAAACTGAGCGAAGGCAACAATGCCGCCTGACTTTGTTTTACATCTTCAAAAGCAGAGAGCTGTTGCACCTTTGTCTTCTTCAACGAGATATTGTTCGTCAAAGCATAGTTTACACAGTCGGCAAGCGTCCATTGCTTTGCCTGCGCTTGAGTAAAGGTCGCCATAAGCAATGCTGCCACGATACCTGTTTTCAATGTTGTATTCATCATTATACCTAAATATATAATATGTGTATAGTTATTTTATTGCTATTCTCATTTCCTTCGTCAGTTTACCATTACCCATTGCCTTAAACAATGAAAGCCAATACGTAAAAGCGAGGAAGCTACACTTTTTAGATGAATATAAAGGTATAAAAGTTTATCGGAACCTCAAAATATTAACAATTGTTTAACGTTGAGGATACTTTTCTTTCGTTTATAAATTGAATTTAACAGCAACACCCAGTCACCTGTAGGATGGTGTTTTATAACGAGCGCGTATGGTATGAAAACCTTATGTCACGATAGCAATTTCTAAACACAGTCTCTTCATGGGTCGTTTACAAGCCTTTAATCAGCCTGTTACAGTCTTTTCGTCAGGCAAAAGCCATCACAAAGTTGTCTCACACCGACCGTTCCACATGTTCATAACGGTCGATATGAACATGTGCATCGACCGTTCCACGTGTTCATAACGGTCGATGTGAGACGACATTCTGCTTGGTTTTGTCCGAAATAGCCCTTCGTTTCACACAATTAATCGGCCTGTTTAACACGATAAAACCACCTTTTTCACCCGATTTCTTTTTATAGATAATTATATCATTGACATTGCTTTATTCAGAAAAATAATTTTACTTTTGCAGTGAAATAAATAATGTTGACAAAATTATTCTTACTATATCATAACACAAAACATGAAAAAAAATGTGATGAAAAAGTGGCTTTCCGCTGCTGCCGTAGTAGTAGCAATAGGAATAGGCACACTTTACTATTACTTTTTCTCAGCCATGTCGGCCGATGGTACAACACAATATGTTTATATTGACGACGACGACAATATCGACTCGGTGCTTACAAAAGTGAGCGCTGTATCAAACGCGCATGCCATGTCGGCCTATACCCTACTGGCCAAGCATAGCGCCTATGCAGAACACGTGCGCACAGGTAGATATGCCATCAACGGCAACAACGGTGCTCTCGTTACCTTCCGCCACATGAAAAACGGACTGCAAACGCCCGTAAACCTGACGGTGCCCTCAGTGCGCACTACAGATAGGTTAGCGGCCGAGCTTTCAAAAAAGTTGATGCTCGACAGCGCTGCCATCAGTCATGCCTTGAAAGATGAGGCTGTATGCCAAAAATATGGTTACGACACCGCCACCATTGCTTGCATGTTTATTCCTAACACGTACGACATTTACTGGAACACCAGCATCGACCATCTGTTTGAACGCATGCAGAAAGAAAGCAAACGCTTTTGGAACGCAGAGCGAACCAAAAAGGCTGCCGACATGAAATTGTCGCCAGTTCAGGTGATAACGCTGGCCAGCATTATTGATGAAGAAACAGCCAACAACGACGAGAAGCCAATGGTGGCAGGTATGTATTATAACCGACTAATGTTGCGCAACGCCGAATATCCTAATGGCATGCCACTTCAGGCCGACCCTACCATTAAGTTTGCATGGAAGCAGTTTGATTTGAAACGTATCTATCACAATCTGCTGAGCATCAACAGTCCGTATAACACATACGTCAACACGGGTCTGCCTCCTGGCCCTATACGCATACCCTCAATTGCTGGCATTGATGCCGTGCTCAACTATGTGCAACACGACTATCTGTATATGTGCGCCAAAGAAGACTTCAGCGGCACCCACAACTTTGCACGCACCTATACTGAACATCTGCAAAACGCAGCCAAATATAGCAAGGCGCTGAACGAGCGAGGGATAAAATAATAAAACTCAACAACGCCAAACAACTAAAGGACAACAAAAACAACATTTTCATTACAACCGGGTAAGAAAACAATGTTGCTTTTGTTGTCCTTTTGTTATATACTATTTATTTTAACAACATGAGGGAATATACAATAAATAAGGAGTTGCAAATATACATATAAATGATAATTTACCGATGCTTGACCGTTCATCAGCAATGGCAAAAGTTCGTCACGCTGCTTAGTGAGAACTGCGATTTCTTTTGTTAACACAAACTGTTTGTTCGCTATTTCATCTTGCAATGCTAACCATTGTTTATATACATCCTTTGCACCAACAACAAGAATTGGAAATTTGCAAAGATCATCCCTTGAAACTTCTTTGAATGTTGTGCCTGTGCCTAATTGTTCTATCTGTTTGATGTGATGCTTAATGTAATAGTACAAATAGACAGAGTGCTCTATTTCCTTAGGGATAAAACTCTTAAAACCTTGATTAGTGCAAACTTCATGCTTCGCAATAGAAACAAGACCGATTGGAGCACGACTTGACATAAGTACAGAATTTACAGGAAGCATACTTGTACTGCAAGAATCGAAACCTTGCTTTGTTATATTGCGTTCACCTTGGTACACAAACTTTGATTGTTGATCAGACAAATCCTTGGGAGTTATCCAAACAATATCACCACCATAATTTGCTTCGTCAGCTGTCGAAGGTGTCGCACCGTTCTTAATTTCGGCAAAATCAATGATGTTTTTTACCTTCCAACCTACAGGAACTTCTCTTTTGAGGCGTTCATTATAGACCATAACTCCGCCACTTGACTTATACGGCTTGCCCTCCTCATTGGG
>CAKQFW010000121.1 GCA_934230965.1 uncultured Prevotella sp. | reverse complement strand
AGACAAGAAAGAGGAAAAGTAAGAACAATAATATTTCACCTTATTATATATAGGGAACTTGCTACTCGTAATTCAGATAAAATCTCCGTTGCTATCGACCTCGCCCTCAATAAGAAATAATTGATAAAATATCAGTTATAAATATTTAACCTCCATATCCCACATTGGATATGGAGGTTTAGTTTTTGCATATTTATGCAAGATGATGAATAAATATGCAACACTACTATTAAGCTATATTTACTAAACATTTCTTAAATTTCTAACAATTTATAAGCAAACAGAAACCTTTTGCTTACACTTTTCATTCTTGATACCTCTGATTTGAGATATGCCGCGTTTCAGGCTGTGAAACGCGGCATATTAGCGTGTAATATGCCGCATATTAGGAGGTAAAACCAAGGCTTTCAGATCGTAATTTGATGCCTTTCTCAACCGACTTGCAATATGAATATTTATGCAAAAATATCAGTTAGAAAAATCGTACTGCTTGATTGACTATTCAAGAGCATAAATATAGGGCTGAACTCAATATTTAGAATTCAGCCCCATACAAAAAAATCAATATTTATTCGTTACATTATATAATGTGCATCTCGACTTATGCGATATCACATAACATTAAAAACGTGTTTACTCCCACTCGATTGTTGAAGGTGGTTTTGAAGAGATGTCGTAGCAAACGCGGTTTACGCCACGCACTTTGTTAATAATCTCGTTCGAAACCTTTGCCATAAAGTCGTAAGGCAGATGTGCCCAGTCGGCAGTCATAGCATCAGTAGATGTTACTGCACGCAAGGCAACAGGATGCTCGTAAGTGCGCTCGTCGCCCATTACGCCTACAGAACGCACTGTAGAGAGCAGCACGGTTCCTGCTTGCCAAATCTGGTCGTAGAGAGATACCTCAATCTCTCCATTCTGCATATCGGCGGGAACACCAGCAGCCAGCACACGACGAGCATCTTCGCCACTAAGTTTTACTTTATAGTCGCGCAATCCGCGAATGTAGATATCATCGGCATCTTGAAGGATGCGTACCTTCTCGGGAGTAATATCACCCAAGATACGTACTGCCAAGCCTGGGCCGGGGAAAGGATGACGGGTAATAAGATGCTCGGGCATGCCCATTGAGCGTCCTACACGGCGCACCTCGTCTTTGAAAAGCCACCGCAGTGGTTCGCAAAGCTTGAGGTTCATCTCTTTAGGAAGACCACCCACATTGTGATGGCTCTTAATTACCTTACCTGTAATGTTGAGCGACTCGATACGGTCGGGGTAGATTGTGCCCTGTGCAAGCCATTTTGCACCCGTTTGCTTCTTTGCCTCAGCGTTGAACACCTCAACAAAATCGCGACCAATAATCTTACGTTTCTGCTCAGGATCGGTAACACCAGCAAGGTCAGCAAAGAACTTTTCGCTGGCGTCAACGCCAATAACGTTAAGGCCCAAGCACTTATAGTCTTCCATTACATCACGGAACTCGTTCTTGCGCAACATGCCATGGTCAACAAAGATACAGGTAAGGTTCTTACCAATAGCTTTGTTCAGCAACACAGCAGCAACACTCGAGTCGACACCACCAGAAAGGCCAAGGATAACCTTGTCGTCGCCCAACTGAGCCTTCAACTCGGCCACAGTGGTTTCAACAAATGAGTCGGCGCTCCAATCTTGACGGCTACCACAGATGTCTACCACAAAGTTTTTCAGCAGCTGTGTGCCTTGCAATGAGTGGAATACTTCTGGATGGAACTGCACAGCCCATACAGGCTGCTGCGTTGAAGCGTAGGCAGCAAACTTAACGTTGGCGGTAGAGGCGATACACTTATAACCTTCAGGAATGGCTGTAATGGTGTCGCCATGGCTCATCCACACCTGCGAATTTGGAACAAAGCCTTTGAACAGAGGGTTCTCGGCATCGAAATGCTCAAGATTGGCTCGGCCATACTCGCGAGAGTCGGCTGCTTCTACCTTGCCTCCATTGGCATAGCTGATAAACTGAGCACCATAGCAAATGCCGAGCACAGGGATGCGCCCTACAAACTGGCTCAGGTCTACCTTAAAGGCCTCCTGATCGTGCACCGAATAGGGGCTTCCGCTGAGAATGACACCAATAACGCTGGGGTCGTCTTTCGGAAACTTGTTATAGGGCATAATCTCGCAGAAGGTGTCGAGTTCGCGAACACGGCGGCCGATAAGCTGCGTGGTCTGTGATCCGAAATCAAGAATGATAATCTTCTGTTGCATGAGTTGTATTATTATTTATTAATAAGTTATTTCAAAAATGTATGTATTATACAGCAAAGCACTGCCATGCGTTAGTGTTCAAGCTCTGAAAGAAACGCCTCGGCTTGGTGCAGAGTATCGAGTTTGCCGATATCCATCAATTTTAAGTCGGTTTTCACATAACCACGAACATGATGAGTGGCACAGATAGAGAGATAAAAATCTATTATGCCAAACTTGTCGGGGAATGTATCCATCAACTTAAACAAACGTGGCGAAACCACATGTATGCCCGCAAAAGCGAAACGCTGACACTTAGCAACATCAAGCTGCGGGTATGGGCTTTTCACTTCGCCCGTTTCAACATTGGTCCAGCCCACAAGGTTCATATCGTCGTCAAAGAGCAAATAGCGCTTGGTAACACGATTGCTCACCAACACCACTGCATCGGCCTTGGCCTTACCCTCTTCTTCGACAGCCGCAAAGGTGTAAAGTTCTGCTAAATCGACATTGCTTAAAATGTCGACATTATGTATCAAGATGGGCTCGTCAGCTTTAAATAGCGGTGCTGCCTTTTTTATACCACCCCCTGTTTCAAGCAGTTGCGCTGTTTCGTCAGAGATGCGAATATCGGTGCCAAAGTTATCATTATCATGCAGATAACTAACAATTTGATTGGCAAAATGGTGCACATTTACCACAATACGCGTGGCTCCGGCTTCTTTTAGGCGAGCAATAACACGACGTATCAACGGCTGTCCACCAACAGTAACCAAAGCTTTGGGCATGGTATCGGTAAGCGGTTTGAGGCGTGTGCCCATGCCTGCTGCAAAAATCATTGCCTGCATGTTATCTCTTTCTTATATTTTGTTTAATGTTTATGTTTACCTTCAACACGCGCCAATGTTTGCGTGATGTTTTGCTCGCGATGGCAAATGTGAACCTCTACGCCAAACTTTTCATGCAGATGCTCGGCCAAATGCTGGGCCGAATATACGCTGCGATGCTGGCCACCGGTGCAACCAAACGAGAACATGAGTGAGGTGAAACCACGCTCAATGTAACGTTTTACGTGGGCATCGGCCAGTTTGTACACACTTTCTAAGAAAGTAAGTATCTCGCCATCGTCTTCAAGAAAGCGAATAACAGGCTCATCAAGACCTGTTAGTTTTTTATAAGGCTCGTATCGACCAGGGTTGTGCGTAGAACGGCAATCAAACACATAGCCGCCACCATTGCCCGACTCGTCTTCAGGAATCCCCTTTCGATATGAAAAACTAAAGACACGTACCACCAACGGGCCCTTACCATCATACTTTGAGAAGGTAGCAGGACCATCTTGTGGATTGGCCGAATAGGGGTTTTTATCAGCAATGCGGTAACCATCAGTACGGCTTACCACAGGTTGGTCAATGTGTGCAAACTGCGGAAGCTGAGTAAGACGACGCAACATATCCATCATATATGGATATGGGAACTCGTCTTCGTGTGTGAGAAGGTCGCGCAAATTATCGATGGCTGGGGGTATAGAATCGAGGAAATGCTTCTTGCGTTCAAAGTAGCCACGATAGCCGTAAGCGCCCAATACCTGCATTGTGCGGAACAAGACAAAAAGGCGCAAACGTGAATTGAAATGACGCACAGGTGGCACCTCAATATAATGTTTTAACGACCTATAATATTCGGCTATCAATTCGCGGCGAAGCTTAGACGAATAGCGCGCCGACGCTTGCCAAAGAAACGAAGCTAAATCATAATAGTAAGGACCACGACGACCACCTTGATAATCGATAAACTGTGGATGGCCATCAGGCGTTAGCATCACATTGCGTGCCTGAAAGTCGCGATACAAGAAACTCTCGCCTTGCTCTGATACTAAATCTTTAGCAAAGAGGCGGAAATTGGCCTCCAACTTCAATTCATGAAAATCAAGCTGTGAGGGCTTCAAGAAACAATATTTAAAATAATTAAGGTCAAACAGCACACTCTCTTCATCAAAAGCGGGCTGTGGGTAGCAGTTGGCCCAATCGAGACCACGCGCGCCACGCAACTGTATGTTGGGCAACTCGCGAATGGTGCGACGCAGCAAGTCTTTTTCATGCTCGTTGTAACGACCACCAGCCATGCGTCCTCCCTTAATCGCATCAAAAAGTGAAGTATCACCTAAGTCGGTTTGCAAATAGCACATTTCATCTTCTGACACAGCCAAGATATGCGGCACAGGAAGCTTGCGTCGTTCAAAATGACGGCTCAAGTAAATAAACGCATGGTCTTCGTCACGGCTGGTACCTATAACACCTATCACCGTTTGACCATCAGCATCATATAAACGATAGTATTCGCGGTTGCTACCCGACCCTTCTATCTTTTCCATCTTGGCGGGCTCTGTGCCACGCCACTGCTTGTATAATTCTTTTAGATTTGCCATTTTCTCCCGATTATTATTGTTTTTGATGCTTCTTTTCCCATTTCACTAAGCAACAGTCCACAACAAACATAAGAATTAAAATTCCTACTGTCATAGACCACGACTTGGTGATAAGAGCCAGCCCTAGAGAGATAATGATGAAAAGAAAAACTCTTTTCCACTCAATATTTATTTTCATAGTGCGAAGTTACAGATTTTTGATTGAAAACGGTGCACCATTTCAAAAAAAAATGTTGGTATATATATATTTAAACAAAAAAACGACTTATATAAAGCCGTTTTACTTGTTTTCATACCATTATGAGGCAAATATATGGGGCATCAAAAGTCCTAATGCAACACCCACAGCAACACCCATCTCGCACGATAAGAAAAATGACGAAACGGCCGTGCCACGACGACAATGTTCGCTACGATCAATAAACGCCAACTGGCTTTTGGCACCCATCATTCCTAAGCCGGCACCTATAAGGCTGGCCACCAAACAAGCAGGCATATAAACACGGGTAGAAAAATACATACCCATGCCCATAAGAACGAACAGAGCCGACACAATTAAATCGCGACGATTAAAGCCACAGGCCGATGTCCAATGTTCAGTGATAAGTGCCCATAAGAAGCCCAGTAACAACATACAGTAGAAGGCTACCGAAACGGTGTGGGCAAGTAAAAAGCCATAACACATAAAGACACAAGTGGTAAGCAAAAACAGGGGCCAGGCTTGCGGCATAAAAAAACGGTCGAGCGAAAACAAATGCACATCCTCATCTGGTGCCTTAAATGGGAATGAGACGACACGTATCAAAACTGCCGAAACAAGCGCCAAGCCAAAAGCGCCACCACAAATGTAAGTAGACAAATGATTGCGATGAAAGATAACGGCAATAATAGGACCTAAAGCCATAGCCAAACGTGCCAACCATGCAGATGAATGATTGGCACGCGTGCGTAACCATGATTCGGTTTTATCAATCACAAGTGTACCATAAAGCACCATAAACGCCAAACCATAAAAAGCACCTGTAGCGAAACGTAAACCTACCACAAAATAGGGATGGGCGGGCAAATCGCCAGTGGCAATGAAGAAGTGAGCTAACGCACACAAAGCATACAACACTACCGCCACAATGCACACAGTGCCACGGCGGTAGCGCTGTGTGAGCCAATTACACATGGGGCCAAAAGCCAACATACCTACGGCATAGGCTAAAAGCGAATATATCTGCACACGAACAACCACATCGGTTGCGAACACAGTACCATACAAGCGTAACGGTGTGAGTGAAAGCAACATATAGGCAGACATCACCAGCAACATACCCGCTATCGATAATGTAGAATAGCCTTTGTGCCACAAATTAGCGTGCACAGGCGTAGTAGACTGCAGCTCACGTATCATTCATTAATAGCTCTCGTTATCATTGGGGAAGTCGGTGGACTTCACATCACTCACATAACGACCCACTGCATCAGTCATCGTCGTCCACAAGTCGGCATACTGACGCAAGAACTTGGGCTTGAAGCCGTGCGACATACCCATCATATCGGCATATACCAGCACCTGGCCATCGGTTTTATTGCCAGCACCAATACCAATTGTTGCACAACGC
>CAKQFW010000120.1 GCA_934230965.1 uncultured Prevotella sp. | reverse complement strand
GAGCTCGACACATGATATTTGCCATAAGCCACATTCACCTTAAAGCGCTCAAGGTTTATGCCCGCACCAAACGAAAAGCCCGCACCGTGGCTGCTCTCGTCTTCGCCATTGGTGATTTTCATCTCGTGGGCGCGGCGAAAATTATAGCCACCACCCACCCATATCGAGGGCGAAAGGATAATGTCAACACCCGCCACGAGGTGATTGATGAAGCCATAGTTCCAATGGTTTAGGTCGACAAGGGTGGCCGAGAGGCGGAAGGGCGAGTGTGAAAGACGCTTGCTCACACCCAACTGCACGTCGATGGGCATCGACTCAAAATCGTCGTTATAGGCTTTGAGCTGTCCGCCCAGGTTCTTGCACACAAGACCTACCGACAGGTCGTCGTCTTCATCATAATAGTTTAAGCCCAGGTCTACACCCATGGCTATCGAGTTATAGTTGCCTATATACGAGGTGATAAACTTGGCGGTAATGCCTCCCGACAGCTTATTGGTAAGCAGATACGAGAAATAGCCCGCAAAAGAAAGATCTTTGGCCGAGAACTCGCCTTGCTGCACATTGTTCTCGTCCATCTCTTTCATCGTGCCATAGTTGATGTATTGGGCCGAGGCGGCAAAGCAACCCTTCTGCTTAAACATCCAGTTAAAGGCGGCGCTGGCCGTGTTCACCCCCGACATATAATTCATATAATGCAGCGAGATGGTCTTATCGCTCACCGATGTCAGCAAGGCGGGGTTATTGAAAATCAGGGCCTCATCGTCATCCGTAATACTGATGTTGTCGCCACCCAAAGCTGCCGCATGGGCGCTGACGGGCAAGCGCAAGAAATTATATTCGGTCTGGCTTTCTTGTGCCACCAACACGGCAGCCCAAAGCACCGCTATAAGGGTTAAAATATGCTTTTTCATCCCAATGTGTCAAATTTATTTGGCAAAGATACTGCTTTTTTAAAATATCTGTGCTAATTTTGTAAATGAAATGCCTTCAAGGTCGCACTTTGTGCGCTTTATCCTATGCACAAGGCGCAAGGCCCACAGGCTTAGACAATAGAATAACGAAAAAACAAACAGGTTTAGTATAAGGTGGAAAATAAAAAGTCAGACAAGGCACGTCTTGAGCCACAGCGCCCACTATGGTTTTTGTTGGCGCTGGTGGTGGTGATGGCCACATTTTATGTAGCCATCGACTACACCTCTCCTCGTCAAACCGACGACAAAGAGGTGCCTATTGACGACCTTATACAAGATGTCGACCTGATGCCAGCCATCAACCGCAACGACATGATAGCCGCTACGCCATCGGCCGCACCTGCCAAACAAACGCCCACCAAGATAAATGTGGTAGACGAGGTGAAGCAAGAGGCCGAGAAACTGAACACGATAAACCAATTGCGCACAGCCGATGGCACCGCTACCGATGGTGCTGAGGACACAAAAGACAACGATGCAGAGACATCACAGGCTCAGCCCCCCGTGGCCGTTGACGCTAACGACAACCCGCTGAAGCTGCGCGTGGTACAACAGTTGCCCGAATTTCCGGGTGGCATGGTGGCCATGATGAAATGGATAACAAAAACCTTGCGTTACCCCTATCTGGCTCAGCAAAAGAAAATACAGGGCAAGGTGGTGGTAACGTTTATCATCAACAAAGACGGATCGGTGAGCGACATCAAGATAGCACAGTCGGCCGACCCCTTGCTAAACAGCGAAGCGCTGCGTGTGGTGCGACTGATGCCCGCCTGGAAACCGGGCCTTGAAAACGACAAGCCCTGTCGCACCATGTTTGCCATCCCTATCGAATTTAAATTATAAACATCATATCATCCTCTTAAAATAAAGATATAGCCATGTTGAAGTCAGAAGAAGTATTAAGTGTTGTAAACGAAGCCATCAAATCGTTGCCTTTCAACCGTCAACCCGCATCGCTCTACGAGCCAGTGAAATATGTGCTGTCGATAGGCGGAAAGCGCATGCGCCCTGTGCTCATGCTGTTGGCTTACAACCTGTTTAAGGAGAACCCACAAAGCATCCTGAACCAGGCTTGCGCGCTCGAGACCTACCACAACTATACATTGCTGCACGACGACCTAATGGACAATGCCGACCTGCGTCGCGGACACGAAACGGTGCACAAACGTTGGGATGCCAACACTGCCATTCTTTCGGGCGACAGCATGCTGGTGCTGGCGTTTCAGCAAATGGCTCAATGCCCTGAAGACAAGCTGAAAGCCGTGCTCGATCTGTTTACAGAAACAGCACTTGAGATTGGCGAGGGTCAGCAATATGACATGGACTTTGAGCACCGCATGGACGTGCGCGAAGACGAATATATAGAGATGATACGCCTGAAGACCAGCGTGTTGCTGGCCTGTGCCCTGAAGATGGGCGCCTTGCTGGCCGACGCCTCGGCCGAAGATGCCAACCTGCTTTACAAGTTTGGCGAGCAGATAGGCTTGGCTTTCCAGCTGCAAGACGATTTTCTTGATGTATATGGCGACACAAAAGTGTTTGGCAAAGCCATTGGCGGCGACATCGTATCAAACAAAAAGACCTTCATGCTCATTAACGCCTTCTTGCGTGCCAACGAACAGCAGCGTGCCGAGCTGCACCGCTGGGTAGAGGCTACCGAGTTTGACGAGCAAGAGAAGATAGCTGCCGTTACACGTTTGTATAACGAGATAGGCATCGACAAGCTGGCACAAGAGCGCATAGACCACTACTTTAAACAGGGTTTGGCCTGTCTTGAGGCTGTGAAGATTGATGCTGAACGCAAGGCGAACCTAACGGCCTACGTGTATAAACTGATGAAACGTAACTATTAAAGCCCCCACCCGCACCATCATGTTATATATTGATACGCACACACACATCGACGGCCCCGAATTTGACGATGACCGCGACGCGGTGATAGCACGAGCAAAAGAGGCTGGCGTAAGCAAGATGTTTGTGCCCGCCATCAACTGCCAATCGCTTACAACCATACAAAAGGTGTGCGACGCATACCCTGGTTACGCCTACCCCATGATAGGTTTGCACCCTGAAGAGGTAAAGGACGACTGGGCCACACAACTGCAACACATGCACGATATGCTGCAAGGGCCGCACCCCTACATTGCTATTGGCGAGGTAGGACTTGACTACTACTGGTCGCGCGACTTTGCCGACGAACAGCTAAAGGCGTTTGAAGAACAGGTGAAATGGTCGGTTGAAACTCAGCTGCCGCTGATGATACACTGCCGAAAGGCACAAAACGAGATGGTGGCCATCATGCGACGTTATGCCGACCAGCTGCCTGGCGGCGTGTTTCATTGCTTCACGGGCAACCAGAAAGAGGCGTTAGAGTTGCTTTCTTTCCCACAGTTTGCCTTGGGCATTGGCGGTGTGTCAACGTTTAAGAGCAGTCACTTGCGCGAAGATTTGCCCGCCGTTGTGCCCCTCAACCGCATCGTTTTAGAGACCGACAGCCCTTATATGGCGCCCGTACCGCTACGTGGGCAGCGCAACGAAAGTAGCTTTATCCCTCACATCATCAACACGCTGGCCACCAGTTATGGCGTTACCCCCGACGAGGTGGCACGCATCACCACCGAAACCGCCCTTCGACTGTTTCCGTTGGCGCAAGCATCTATCTAAAAGGTTGCATAAATTGTAAATATTGCTTTTACAAAACAAGGCAACGACAATAACATTACAAAGCGACAGCAATAATATTATAAAGCAACAGCAATATTATTATAAAGCAACAACAATAATATTACAAAGCAACGATAATAACAACAAAAGGACAACAAGAACAACATGTTTCATTCAATCGAGTAAAAACAATGTTGTTTCTGTTGTCCTTTTATTGTGCCTGTTGTAGGTTTATCACAAAGCTTGAAAAGCCACTACAAGCTTACAGATTGTAAAATTCGGTAAACACCTTTACACAATATTCATGATCGCGCACGCTACCCGTCTCGCGGCAGCTGTGCATGGCCAGTATGGCATTGCCCATATCTACACCGCACAAAGGTATTGACGAGGCAAGAATGTTGCCAAGGGTGCTTCCGCCCGCCACGTCGCTATGGTTAACAAAGCGCTGACAGGGCACACCAGCCTTCTCGCATATACCAGCAAAGACGGCAGCCGAAGCAGCATCAGAAGCATACTTCTGCGCCGCATTAAACTTAATAACCGGCCCGCCACCCAGCATAGGATGGTTCGTGGGGTCATACTTCTCTGCATAGTTAGGATGCCATGCATGGGCGTTGTCGGCCGAAATCATGAAGGCACGCTCTACGGCTTGGTAGTAAGCTTCCTCGGTATGACTCTGTGCCAAGGCTATGCGCTGCAGCATATACGAGAGGAAGGGGCTGCCCGCACCTTGCTTGGTCTGCGAGCCCGTTTCCTCGTTATCAAAGATACCCAGCACCTGTGTGGTGTCGGTATCGTGGGCAGCAAGAAGAGCCTCCAGCCCAGCGAAGCACATCGAAAGGTCGTCGAGTCGACCTGACGAGATAAACTCGTTGTGCACGCCGAAGGTGCAAGCGGGTGTAGCATCGGCAAGATAGAGGTCGAAGTCGAGAATATCTTCACGGCTCACGGGGCGCTGCTTATTCAGTTCTTCAACAATAACGTTGATGAGCAGATTACCTTCTTCAAGCTCATTCTTAATCTGTCCTAAGAGCGGTAGCACATCCTTCTGCCGGCTCAGCTTCACACCATCGTTAACCTGTCGATTAAAGTGAATGGCGAGGTTGCTAATCTGCAACAGCGGTCGTTTGATGTGCAACAGCAGCGTGTCGGGGTGCATCACATCATTGCTGCGCACGATAACACGTCCGGCAAGGGTGAGTGGGCGGTCGAACCATGTTGACATGATGGGGCCACCATACACCTCGGTATTGAGTTTTACCAGTCCGCCCTCAGTCAGCATCTCGGCATTGGGTTTGATGCGGAATGTGGGCGAATCGCTATGGGCGCAAATCATGTGGAAGCCAGCCTCGGCCAGCGGCTTACGACCTATGCGGAAGGCATATACCGACGAGTGGTTCTTGGTAACAAAGAAGCAGTCGCCAGCATTAACAGGGCCGATGGGCTGACAGGGGTCGAGGCGGCGGAAGCCACCAGCCTCGAGCATGTCGGTAATATTTTTAACGGCCAGGAAATTCACTGGCGAAGCGTCAAGAAAAGATAATAGTCTTTTTATCATAGTTTCACTATTCGTTTGCACGTTTCAAGTTTTCGTTTGCACAACATGAACGTTTTACTTTAAACGTCGTGAATGTTATTTTTCACTTTTCCCTTTCACTTACAAAGCAATTGGATTTTTCACTTTTCGTTTTTAACTTTTCCCTTTATAGTCCTCTTGCCTTGAGCAGTCCTGAGGCATCGGGGCTCTCCATTCCGGTAAAGTCGGTGAACATCTGCATTTGGTCTTTGGTATTGCCACGACTGAGTATCTTATCGCGGAAAGCCTGACCTACAGCGGGATCAAGGGCGCCATGCTTAGCAAAGTAGTCGGCTACGTTTACGGCCAACACTTCGGTCCACAGATAACTATAATAGCCAGCAGCATAACCACCACCCCATACGTGGTTAAAATAAGAGGTAGAATAACGCGGCAATATCTGATTATTGAGCAAACCAACGTTGTGCAGTTGCTCCTTTTCAAAGGCGCTGGCCATGTAGGGCGAGGGCACCTCATCAACACTAATCATGTGCCAAGCAAGGTCGAGACAGGTAGAGGCCAGGTTCTCACCAAGGGCATAAGCGGTTTGGAAGTTGATGCTCTCAAGCATGCGCTCTTTCAGGTCAGCAGGCATTGGCTTGCCAGTTTCGGTGTGACGTGCAAAGTGGTCGAATATCTCTGGGATGCTGGCAAACGACTCGTTAAACTGTGAAGGCATCTCTACAAAGTCGCGAGCTACAGCAGTGCCCGAAAGCGTGTTATATTGGCAATTTGAAAGGATGCCGTGAAGGGCATGACCAAACTCGTGGAACATGGTGCACACCTCGTCCCAGGTGATGAGCGACGGCTGACCCTCAGGAGCCTTGGCATTGTTGCATACATTATATATAATGGGCAGCTGACCACGTTGGCGACTCTGCTTAGCAAAGGCGCTCATCCATGCACCGCCACGCTTGGTAGGACGGCGGAAGAAGTCGCTATAGAACAGGGCAATGGGCTTGCCATTCTTGTCAATCACCTCAAACACCTTCATGTCGGGGTGATAGGTAGGTATGTCTTTGCGCTGCTTAAAGGTAAGGCCGTAGACACGCTGGGCAGCATAGAACACACCGTTTATCTGCACGCTGTCTACATTAAAATAAGGCTTCACCTCATCGTCAGAGATGTTGAGCATCTCCTTCTTCATCTTAGCCGAATAATAGAAGCGGTCGTAAGGCTGCAAACGAAAGTCGGCACCCTCCA
>CAKQFW010000119.1 GCA_934230965.1 uncultured Prevotella sp. | reverse complement strand
TTGCTTCTTGTACTACTTCTCTGTCTTATGTAAATCTTTTTCAAAGAACTCTTTCTTTTTACTCTCAACTACTTACAGCTATCTTAGCGTTTGCTTCAGATGTCGTTCGTTCTTGAAAGCGGATGCAAAGGTATAGCTTTTTTTGATACCGTGCAAGACTTTGACTAAGAAAAATGCAATATTTATTTAGTTTTTAACAATTGTTTACATGTCACACCGTCTTTTGTGGGCGCACACATTATTTTTATTACGCGTGGGCGCGTAGGCAAAAATGGGCGAACACAGATAGAACAGATAGAACAGATTTTGGTGGGCTGCGGAAAAGGTTTGGGATATTTTTGGGATGTTTTGGGATGTTGGCGAGGGGTTGGCTCGCCGCCTACGCCCAAAACATGAACACAAGATACTTTTTGGGTGCTGGAGGACGGGGCACGGAGACCACCGTCCTACTATGATTTGCTAGACTAACTATAGTAGAACAGGGTCTCCGTGCCCTGTTCTCCAGCAAGAAGTGAGGGTATTCACTCCCCTCTCCCACGGGGGAGGGGCTGTTGATTTGGGTGCGGTGAGCACTGGCGCTAAGTGGTTCTGTATATTTATTCATTTTCTTGCATAAATATACAGTATGGAGAGTGGATTGAGATATGCAGGGAATTACAGTCTGAAAGCATGGGTTTTAGGTTGTGAAACCAAGGGTTTTGCAAACGAGAGGTATCAACTTTGAAAAGTGAAAGCATGCGACGCTACTTTCGTTACAGATTATTACTATTTTAACAAACGTTTTGCAAATATTTGTAAACAATCTTTTTCATCACTGTTTTTCCATTTCTGTATATTTATGCAGTTTCGCCTTTCGTCTTCATCCATCAAACATTCATTTTTCTTCTATTTTGAGTTTACGTCTGCCACATAATACGTTGGCACACTTGTTGCTTAAAAGAAATTAACAGCAAAGATATTGCTTATTCAAAATAAATATCTATTTTTGCAGATACGAACATCTGACATACATTAAAAATTACACATTATAATATAATATATGTATTAGAAAGATGCAGTAATGAAAGAGAAATAAATATATAAAACTAAAAAAGTAAAGAAAATGAAAGAAAGAGACTATTCTGAGATGGTAACTGGACGCGATGGTTTCGCCTCATTATCATTTCCTACCTTGATGCGCAAGGTATATCTTTGGATGAGCCTTGCTCTGGTAATTACCGCTGTAACGGCTTATGGTGTGGGCACCACCCCCAACCTATTGGCGATGGTATGGAGCACAAAACACGTTCCTATCATCTTAATCGTGGTGCAGTTAGGCTTAGTGATAGGTTTGTCATCTGCCATTCAAAAGATGTCGTTGATGACCGCCACTGCCCTCTTCACCCTCTACTCTATCGTGACAGGTGTGACATTTTCATCCTTACTGGTGATTTATTCACCCACCATCCTCACGAAGGTATTCTTAATTACCGCAGGTATGTTTAGCTCAATGGCGCTTATTGGCTACACCACGAAGAGCGACCTCACCTCGATAGGTAAGTTCGCCTTCATGGCATTAATCGGTCTGATTATCGCCTCGGTGGTAAATATGTTTACGCAGAGCCCCTCGTTCGATTATATTTTGAGTTACATTGGCGTTGCCATCTTCATTGGCCTCACCGCCTACGACTCGCAAAAGATAAAGGAGATGCTGACCGCTTGCCCCGACAGCGGTGAAGAAGCACAGAAGTTGGCCCTTTTAGGATCGCTGACTCTGTACCTCGATTTCATCAACCTTTTCTTGTATCTGTTACGCATTTTTGGCAGAAGCAGAGACTAATAAAAGCCCATAAAAAAGGCCTTGACATAAGACGAAAGTTGCCCTTTGGCGGTCGTTGCGTGCCAAGGCCTTTTTGCATAAATATACAGTAATATACCGCAAATATGCATAAAAAGGGGCTATTTCTGTATTTTTATGCAGTTTTTGTTGGATATTTATGCATTTTCTTCTATCTTTGCCCCCAGATACTAAAACGATAAAGAGCATGAAAGTGAAACGTGACAGGATTGAGACCCTGAAGATGCTTATCTCAAGTAAAGAGTTGAGTTGTCAAGATGATGTATTGCAAGCTTTGGCCGACGAAGGCTTTGCCGTAACACAAGCCACGCTGAGCCGCGACATGAAGCAGCTAAAGGTGGCCAAGGCCGCCAGCATGAACGGCAAATATGTTTATGTGTTGCCCAATGAAACAATGTATCGACGTGTGCCCACCACCTCTACGGCTCGTGAGATGCTGAGCACCTCAGGCTACATTTCGCTCAACTATGCTGGCAACATGGCCGTGCTGAAGACACGTCCAGGCTATGCCAGCGCCATTGCCTATAACATTGACAATGCACACATTGACAATATTTTAGGAACCATAGCTGGCGATGATACCATCTTCATGGTGGTGCGCGAGGGGGCAAACCATGTGTTGCTGGCCGAAACCTTGCGCAAGGTGATTGACGGCATGGGTGGCGACAAGCTTTAAGCAGAAGCATCGACACCCACAAGTGTCACTGAGAAAAAGCTAACGACAATTAAATATAAGAAATGGAAGAAATAAAAGTGATGGTAGCCGACGCCTCTCACGAGAAATACGTTGACATCATTTTAAAGACAATAGAAGAAGCGGCCAAGGTGCGCGGAACAGGCATTGCCAAGCGTACCCACGAATATCTTACAACAAAGATGAAAGAAGCCAAGGCCGTGATAGCCCTCTGTGGCGACAAGTTTGCAGGCTTCAGCTACATCGAGACTTGGGGCAACAAGCAATATGTTACCACATCAGGACTGATTGTTCACCCCGATTTTCGCGGACAAGGTTTGGCCAAGCGCATCAAAGATATGACCTTTACGCTGGCTCGCACCCGTTGGCCTCACGCCAAGATATTCAGTCTTACTAGCGGTGCCGCCGTCATGGCCATGAACACCCAGTTGGGTTATCAGCCCGTAACCTTTGCCGACCTTACCGACGACGAAGCGTTCTGGCGAGGTTGCGAAGGCTGCATCAACGTAGATGTGCTGAAGCGCACGGGCCGAAAATATTGCATCTGCACAGGCATGCTGTATGATCCTGAGGAACATTTGCCCGTAAAGTTGCCCCAAGAAGTGATTGACCGCATTAACAAAATAGATAAAAAGGATAACTAATAAGATAAGACGAGGAGAGAAAAGCTATGGCAAAGAAAAAAGTAGTGGTGGCATTTTCAGGAGGTCTCGACACCTCTTACACCGTAATGAAACTGAAGAACGATGGTTACGACGTATATGCAGCTTGCGCTAACACAGGCGGCTTCAGCCCCGAACAGCTGAAAACCAACGAAGAAAACGCCTACAAGCTGGGCGCCAAAGCATACGTTACGCTTGATGTTACACACGAATATTATGAGAAATCGTTGAAATATATGATCTTTGGCAACGTGCTGCGCAACAACTGCTACCCCATCTCGGTATCGTCAGAGCGCATCTTCCAGGCCATCGCCATCGCGCGTTATGCCAAAGAGATTGGTGCCGATGCCATTGCTCATGGCTCGACAGGTGCGGGCAACGACCAGATACGTTTCGATATGACTTTCTTGGTAATGGCACCAGGCGTAGAGATTATCACCCTGACTCGCGACAAGGCACTCTCTCGTAAAGAAGAGGTTGACTATCTGAACGAGCACGGTTTCTTTGCCGACTTCACCAAACTGAAATATTCGTACAACGTAGGCATCTGGGGCACCAGCATCTGCGGCGGCGAAATACTCGACCCCACACAGGGTCTGCCCGAAGAGGCTTACCTCAAGCATGTTACTGCCAAAGACGAAGAGGCCGAACTGAAGATAACCTTTGAGAAGGGCGAGATTGTGGCTGTTAACGGCGAGAAGTTTGACGACAAGATTGCCGCCATCCAGAAGATTGAGGAGATTGGTGCTTCTTATGCCATCGGCCGCGACTGCAACGTGGGCGACACCATCATCGGCATCAAAGGTCGTGTAGGCTTCGAGGCCGCTGCACCTAAACTTATCATTGAGGCTCACCGCCTGTTAGAGAAGAGCACGCTGAGCAAATGGCAGCAATATTGGAAAGACCAGGTGGCCAACTGGTACGGCATGTTCTTGCACGAGAGTCAGTATCTGGAGCCCGTAATGCCCGACATCGAGGCCATGCTCACCTCATCGCAGCGCCATGTTAACGGCACCGCCATCTTGAAGCTGCGTCCCTACTCGTTCCAAACCGTGGGCATCGACTCAGCCGACGACCTCACAAAGAGCAAACTTGGCGAATATGGCGAGATGCAGCACGGCTGGACTGCCGACGATGCCAAGGGCTTCATCAAAGTATCTTCTACCCCACTGCGTGTTTACTACGGCATGCACCCTGAGGAGGAAAGGTAATTTAAGTGAAGAACAAAGAGTGAAGAGTTTGTCATTATGAAAAAGCTATATTTATCTGATACAGACAAGAAGATAGGCGGTGTGTGCGGTGGTTTGGCTCATTATTTCGATATCGACCCCATCATCATACGCATCCTTTGGTTTGTTGCCGCTTTCATCTACGGCATAGGCATCATTCCATATCTTGCATTTTGGCTAATTGTTCCACGCGAAAACAAAATTTTATGATAAGAATAGGAATCTTAGGCGCTGCTGGCTATACTGGTGGCGAACTGATACGACTGCTGCTTAACCACCCTGAAGCAGAGATTGTATTTGCCAACAGCGAGAGCAATGCGGGCAATCTTGTTGCCGATGTGCACGAAGGTCTGTATGGCGACACCGAACTACGGTTTACCAGCGAGATGCCCTTCGACCAGGTCGACGTGGTATTTTTCTGCTTCGGCCACGGCAAGAGCGAGCAGTTCTTGCGCGAGCACACCATACCAGCCCATGTAAAAATCATCGACCTGGCACAAGACTTCCGCTTGGCGGCTCCCGATAACGACTATGTGTATGGTCTGCCCGAGATAAACCGCGAGCGCATTGCCGCCGCACAACATGTGGCCAACCCCGGCTGCTTCGCCACCTGCATACAGTTGGGTCTGCTGCCCGCCGCCAAGTTGGGCATCGTGAAGGGCGACATTGCCGTGAACGCCATCACAGGCAGCACAGGGGCTGGGCAGAAGCCTGGCGCCACCACCCACTTCTCATGGCGCAATAACAACATGAGCATCTACAAGGCTTTCTGCCATCAGCATGTGCCCGAAATTTGTCAAAGCCTAAAGCAGGTGCAGGGCGAGCTGGATGCCGAAATCGACTTCATCCCCTATCGTGGCGACTTTGCCCGTGGCATCTTCGCCACAGAGGTCGTAAAGACCGACATGCCGATAGAGCAAATTGTGGAGGCATATAAAGACTTTTACAAGGACGCGCCCTTCACCCACTATGTAGACAACGCCATCGACATGAAGCAGGTGGTGAACACCAACAAAGCACTCATCCATTGTGACAAGTTTGGCAACAAGCTGCTCATCACCTCTACCATCGACAACCTTCTGAAAGGTGCCGTAGGGCAGGCCGTGCAGAACATGAACATCATGTTTGGCGTGGAGGAGACAATGGGACTGAGGTTGAAGGGGAGCGCATTCTAAAAAGCCCCACCCCCTCGCCGCTATCGCGGCTCTCCCCTCCCCTTATGGAGGGGAGTAAAATGCATTGCGGGTGCTGTACGCCTTGATAAGAAAAGCGCAACAGGTCCTCCCCTTCTTACTCTGACAAGCGACCAAAGCTCGAGCGATAGAGGGGAGTAAAACGCATTGCGGGGGCAAAGACTTTAAAAGTTATTCCTTAAAAAACAAAAAGAGATGGCCTTAGCATCCTACTGCTCTCTCCAACAGTACGGGGTGAGGTCTTAATCAGCCTTAGCATCTCACTCCCCTCTCCAACGGGGAGGGGAGAGCCGCGACAGCGGCGAGGGGGTGGGGCTTTATTTTTCACTTTAATTATGCAACTATTCGACGTATATCCCCTATTCAATATAAACATAGTAAAGGGTCAGGGATGCCATATTTGGGACGACAAGGGGCAAGAGTATCTCGACTTCTACGGTGGTCATGCCGTCATTAGCATCGGACACTGCCACCCACATTATGTAGAGATGATGACTCGGCAGCTCAACACCTTGGGCTTCTACTCTAACTCGGTTATCAACAAACTACAAGTAGAGTTGGCGCACCGCTTAGGTAAAGCGTGCGGCTACGACGACTATCAGCTGTTCCTCATCAACTCGGGAGCCGAGGCCAACGAGAACGCACTGAAGCTGGCCTCGTTCCATACTGGCCGCACGCGCGTGCTGTCGGCCGAAAAGGCGTTTCACGGTCGCACCTCGCTGGCCGTAGAGGTAACCAACAATCCTAAGATTATTGCACCCATCAACGACTGCGGGCACGTTACCTACCTACCCCTCAACGACCTTGAGGCATGGGAGCGCGAACTTGACAAGGGCGACGTAGCAGCCGTCATCCTTGAGTGCATAC
>CAKQFW010000118.1 GCA_934230965.1 uncultured Prevotella sp. | reverse complement strand
TGCCTCAACTCGCCCGAAGACCAGTCGGTGTTCTGGGCTAACATGAACAGCTACAGCGCACTGATGGGTAGCGCACAGATACAGCGCGGTGTAGGAACATCGACCAACGGCGATGGCGCCTTTGGCGGTAGCATCTCGTTTGCTACAGCTACCCCCTCGCTCATACCTACAGCCGAGCTCACTGGCTCATACGGCTCGTTTGGCACCTATAACACAGGCATCAGCTTCTCAACAGGCTTGCTGGACAAGCACCTTATCTTTGACGGAGCCTACCACGAGAGCGCCACACAGGGCTATGTTAATGCTACCGATGGCCGCGCAGGCTCTTACTATGGTGGCCTTACTTGGCTGGGCGACAACTTCCAAATACGCTATAAGAACATTGGCAACTTTGAGAAGACTGGCCAGGCATGGAACGGTGTAATGACCAGCGACTATAACACTAATGGCTTGTTCCCCAACATTCACTCGTACAAAGACCTGTGGGAAGCTGGACTGGGACGCGTAAACACGCTGGTAGAAGACGTGGTATACGACCCCGCTGGATGGGCTGCTGGCAACTATCAAACACAGCGCTACACGCTGCGCGACGGTAGCAAGTGGCAACACACCACCGACAACTTCTATCAGAACCACAACATTCTTTCGGCAGCATGGACACCGTCGGCACAGTGGAGCCACAACTTGGCCCTGCACTACACCTACGGCCTGGGCTACTATAAGGAGCTGAAGCACCAGACCTCGCTGGCTAAGAAGTTTGGTTTGCCCGAAAACAAGGATTATAAAGACGACGCTATTCGTAAAAAAGGCTTGACACAGAACGCCTACGGACTGGTGTATAACGTAACCTTTAAGAACGACAACTGGGACGTAATGGCAGGTACCAACCTGCAGCGCTTCTCTTGCAACCACTGGGGTTACCTTACCTACATTGGCAACCAAGAACTGGAGCAGAAGTATTTTGACAAGAACGGCAAGTATAAGTATTACGACTCGGATGCCGATAAGAACGACTACAGCGCCTTTATCAAGGCTACTTATAGCTTCTTAGAGCACTGGAACGTGTTTGCCGATGTGCAGTATCGCCACGTAGATTATACTACCGACGGCCTGAACGACAAATTTGTGAAGAAAGACGGCAAGTATGTTAACTATGTACTGAACGTAGACGAGAAGTTTAACTTCTTCAACCCCAAGGCTGGTATCAGCTATACCAACGGTGCACACAAGGCTTACGCTTCGGTAGCCATGAGCAACCGCGAGCCCGAACGCAACAACTATACCGATAACGGTGGCAGCGAATTGCCCAAAGCAGAGAAGCTGATCGACACTGAGTTTGGCTATCAGTATACTGGCAGCAACTGGTTTGCTGGCGCCAACTTCTACTATATGAGCTATGACAACCAGCTGGTGCAGACTGGTAAGCTGAGCGACATAGGCGAGCCGCTGACCACAAACATCAAAGACTCGTATCGTATGGGCGTAGAGCTGAGCGCTGGATGGAGCCCCCTGTCATGGTTGAGCCTGCAAGGTAACGCTGCCCTGAGCCAGAACAAGATTAAGAACTGGGACGAAGAGGTAGAAAGCTGGGACGAAGCTGGTTCGGTACACAACAACCACTACGACAAGTCAACATTGGCTTACTCGCCCTCGGCTATCTTGAATGGCTTTATCGACTTCCACTACCAGGGCTTTGCCGCTACATGGCACACCAACTTTGTAAGCAAGCAGTATGTTGACAACACTGAGAGCGACGAGCGCTCGCTGCCCTGCTACTCGCAGAGCGACCTGCAGCTGAGCTTCCAGAGCGACGTAACAAAGGCTGCTGGCATCAAGAACGTGAAGTTGGGTCTCGACTTTAACAACATCTTTAACCGCCACTATGCCGCTAACGGCTATACATGGTATGGCTGGTATAACGGCGGACAGCGCTACGCTGCCATGACCTACATGCCTATGGCTGGCTTTAATGTCATGGGACACGTTACTTTGAAGTTCTAATTTAGTTGACGAGTTGACAAGTTGACGAGTTGACGAGCTGATAGTTTTGCTGCTCTATTGTTGGGCCTGGTAGCAGCTTGTCAACTCGTCAACTCGTCTACTCGTTAACTCGTCTACTCGTCAACTCGTTTACTCGTCAACTTGTCAACTAAGAAATGATTGAATACCTTTCAGCCCATTGGCTCGACATCACCACCACCATTCTTGGCATTATCTACCTTGTGCTCGAATACAAGGCCAGCATAGCCCTGTGGATAGTGGGCATCATTATGCCCGCCCTTGACGTGTGGCTATACTGGACACACGGCCTGTATGGCGATGCGGGCATGGCCGTTTACTATACCTTGGCCGCCCTCTACGGTTACGCCGTATGGAAGTTTGGGCGCAAGCATGGGCAAGAGCAAAGCGGCGACATGCCCATCACACGCATGCCCAGCCGACTGTATCTGCCAGCCACGGTGGCGTTTTTCGTTATTTGGGCCGCCACCTATTATGTTTTGGTAACCTACACCAACAGCACCATACCCTTGTGCGATGCCTTCACCAATGCCTTGAGCTTCGTGGGTCTGTGGGCACTGGCTCGCAAATATATCGAGCAGTGGGGCTTCTGGATTGTGGTAGACATTGTTTGCTGCTATCTGTATGTGGTTAAAGGCATACCCTTCAAGGCGGGCCTGTACGGACTGTATGTGGTTGTAGCTGTTTTAGGATATAGAAAATGGAAAAGTATGATGCAGTAATAGTGTGCAACGGAGCATTTCCTACGCACCCTTTGCCATTATCAATCATCGACAATGCCTCGTACCTATGCTGTTGCGATGGCGCGGCTCAGGCTGTATTGAGCCGTGGCACCAAAGCCCCCGATGCCATTGTGGGCGATGGCGACTCGCTGCCCGAGGCGCTGAAACAGCAGTGTGCAAGCCTCTTGCATCTGGAAGACGAGCAAGACTATAACGATATGACGAAGGCCACCCGCTTCTGCATGCAGCTCGGCGCACGAAAGATAGCCTACGTGGGCGCCACAGGCAAACGCGAAGATCACACGCTGGGCAACATTAGTTTGCTGGCCTATTACGTACAAACCTTGCACATACGCCCCACTCTGTACACCGACTACGGCACCTTTCTGGCCGTACAAGGCACACAAAGCTTTGCTTCGTTTAAAGGACAACAGGTGAGCCTGTTCAACATTGATTGCACCGAGATGCAAAGCACAGGTTTGAAGTGGCCCGTCTTTGCGGCCAAAACCTGGTGGCAAACGACGCTAAACGAAGCCTTAACCGACCCGTTTAGCATCACAGCCAACGGCACCTATCTTGTGTTTCGCACCTACGAGGCGGAGTAAGACACAACAAAAAGCCGCTTATCACGAGTATTGTTTATCGCGATAAGCGGCTTTTTGCAATTATATAACCGAAGTATCAAATATCGAAGACAAGCGAAACTTGAAGTAAATCACTATTGCGGCAGAGTGATTTTAAAGTCGGCGCTCTCGGTATGTTCCTTCTTAATGGCGGCCAACAGTTGGGCTAACACCTCAGGATGCTGGCTCGATACATCATGGTCTTCATGAATATCGGTGGCGAGATTGTAGAGTCGGGGCTCGCCTTTCACCACCACCAGTTTCCAGTTGCCCTTTCGCACACCTATCTGGTCAGTTTCATGAAACTCCCAATACAGATACTCATGCTGCTTCTGTTCAGCATCCTTTCCCAAGAGTGTGGGGGCAATAGAGATGCCATCAAAGCCATCGCCCGGCAACTTCTTATTGGTGTAACGCTTGGCAAAATGCTTGATGCCAGCCAAGTCGCAGAACGTGGGCATGAGGTCGTAGAAGGCAAACGGTATATCGTTTACCGCCCCTGCCTTGATATATTCGGGCCACCACGCTATGAAAGGTATGCGTATGCCGCCCTCATAGCACTGTCGTTTCAAGCCTTTTAATTTACCATCACGTCCAAAGAATTCGGGGTCGGCGCCTCCTTCTTCGTGTGGGCCATTGTCAGAGGTAAAGATAACGATGGTGTTTTTATCCAGCCCTTTAGCTTTCAGTTTTGCAAATATCTCGCCCACATATTGGTCGAGGCGCGTTATCATGCCCGCAAACTGCGCATGGGTGTGCACCACAGCATTGTATCTTGAGTCTTCCCATCCGCCCCATGTCTTATCAACAAAAAACTTCTTTTGATAGTTTTCCAAGATAGAGTCTTCGGGTTGTGCCAGTTCGGCATGCGGCAGCGTGTAGGTAAAGAAGCCCACGAAGGGCTGATGGGCCTCTTGTTGGTCAATCCATTGCAGCGCCTTATCATGAATGATGCGTGCCGAATACTGCTTGCGTTTGAAGTAATCTTTGCCAAACATAGGGTGCAGAATGTTTTGCTCCATCACCTCGCGCACCACCGCCGTGTCGCCCATCGCCTTACTATAACGGTTTAAGAAGTTGGGATAGTAGAGGTGAGCCTGAAACTGGCAGATGTATCCATAAAACTCGTCTACGCCACGCTTGTCGGGTGTCGAGGCCGAGCCTTCGTATCCGCCCGCCCACTTGCCAAACACGCCCGTGGTATAGCCATTGTCTTTCAGTATCTCGGGCAGAATTTTGTGCTGCGGGTCGTAAGGTTCTTGCCCCACGATGGCATAATCTTCGTTCTGCCCATACTGCACCATAGGCACACCGCGCCAATACTCTTTGTTGCCACGCACATGCGTGTGGCCCGTGTGCTGCCCCGTCATAAGCGTGGCACGTGAGGGTGCCGACACGGGCGACCCTGCATATGCTTGCGTAAAGCGCATACCTTCGCGGGCCATCTGGTCGATGTGGGGCGTGTGGATGTAAGGCTGACCATAGCAAGCCAAATCGCCATACCCCATATCATCGCACATAATGAACAGGATGTTGGGCTTCGGTGCTTTTTGTTTAGGCCCCTTGGCTTTAGCCCATAGCATGGTAGGCAAGCACACCAAACCCATACCCGCCAGCCATATTGTTTTGCTTGTATTATTCATACCACATTGTATTTATATGTATGGAGTTGAAACAACGTTATTGGAAATTAAAACAACGTTATTCGCTGTTAAAAAGAGAAGTTATTAGCCATTGCACCTTTATTCGTCCACCTTTAGGTTCTTACGATAGTTGGCCAGCAGCTTCTTCAGTTCCTTTTCCACCTTCTCGGTGCCTGGTTTCCCATAGAGGTTATGCAGCTCGTTGGGGTCGGTTTTCAGGTCATACAGCTCATAATAGTCGATATCGGCATCGTCGGCAATATAGTTTATCGACTTGAGATACTGGAAGCAGCCATATTCAGACGTACCCTTCTCGCGCTGATACTTGTTTTCTTGCACAGCGCGCTCGCCACCCTTGCCATAAAAATGTATCAGCTTATAGCGCTCGGTGCGCACGCCATCGTGCTTGCGCACAAGGTGATAGGTAGGATAATCGTAATAATGATAATACAGGCTCTTGCGCCACTTCTTCACAGGCTCGCCCGCAAACAAGGGTTGTAGCGATGTGCCTGGCATGTACGTAGGCTTTGCCAGTTGTGCCAAGTCGAGGAACGTAGGAGCATAGTCGATGTTCTGCACCATCTGGTTACATTGCGTTCCGGGCTTGATATGCTTGGGATAGCTGATGATGAGCGGCGTATGAAACGACTCTTCATACATAAACCTCTTGTCAAACCAGCCGTGTTCGCCCATATAAAAGCCTTGGTCAGAGGTGTAAACAATGATGGTGTTATCGGTAAGATGGTGGTCGTCGAGATAATCGAGCAGCTGCCCCACACTCTCATCAACCGATGCTATCACTGCCATGTAGTCGCGTATATAGTTTTGATATTTCCATTCAACCAGCGCCTTTCCCGTAAGGTTTTGCTTTAAAAACTCGCGGTTGCGCGGCATATAGTAGGCATCAATGACTTCGCGTTGCTGTGGGGTCATGCGTCCCATCTCGCTCTGTAGGCCGGCATACGAGTCTTTGCCCTCAACGGTGTTAGGGTTGTACATTTCAGGCACCTTCAGGTCGCGCACCAGTTCCATATATTCGTCAATCGACATTTTCTGTGTGCGCGCCGCCTCTCCACGTGTTTCATAATTGTCCCAGAAGGTTTCGGGCAGCGGAAACGTTACGTCAGCATACTTGCCCACATGCTTTGTGCTGGGCATCCAGATGCGATGCGGAGCCTTGTGATGCACCAATAGGCAGAACGGCTTTTGCGTGTTGCGCTGGTTAAGGAAACCAATGGCATGCTGGGTGATGAGGTCGGTAACATATCCCATCTCCTGTTTATACTCGCCATAATGTCCGGTCGAAGCAAACGTGGGATTGTAATATTGCCCTTGGTCGTTCAGTATGTGATAGAAGCTGAAGCCCTTAGGTCGGCACGACATGTGCCACTTGCCCACCACTGCTGTTTCGTAGCCCGCCTCTTGCAACATTTCTGAGAAGAAGGTCTTTGTGGTGTCGATGCCTTCGGCCAACTGTCGTTGCCCATTTTGATGACTGTAAAGC
>CAKQFW010000117.1 GCA_934230965.1 uncultured Prevotella sp. | reverse complement strand
ATCACAGGCAATGTGATAAGGCGGCTTTTTGTTTAAGATTGTTGCACACACGGGGTTTTTTGTGCAAGAAAGGCCGCATTATATGTTAATAGATATTAAACAAATAAGGTTTAGTAAGGTAAAATATAACAATTTATATACCTTTGCAAACAATTTTTTAAAGGTAATTAAGATGAATAAATTGAAAACAGCCTGTTTGGTTGCAGCGATTGCATCAAGCAGTGCTTCATTTGCAGGCGGACTGCTAACAAACACCAACCAGCACATTGCTTTCAATCGTATGATGAGCCGTGAGGCTTCTATCGGCATTGACGGTGTTTACTATAACCCCGCCGGCGTAGTGTTTATGGGCGAAGGCCACCACTTGGCTATCAACTGGCAGTTGGCATACCAAACTCGTACCATCAACAACGACTATGAACTTTTCTACAACAACGTAAAAAACCCCACCACTCCCCGCGACTTTAAGGGTAAGGCTTTTGCACCTGTTATCCCCTCTTTTCAATACGCCTATAACAAAGGCCGCTGGTCAATTCAAGGCAACTTTGCGTTGACAGGCGGTGGTGGCAAATGTACCTTCGACGATGGTCTGGGTTCGTTTGAGAAGATTGTTTCAGAGACCGCTATGGCAGCTTGCCAGCTGGCTACAGGCATCGACCGTGTGGCTTCGGCCTATGGCGTGCCCAACATGTTCTCTACTGACGCTGTTTTTGGCACCGATAGCAAGTATAGCTACGACAGCTACATGCACGGCCGCCAATACTATTTTGGTTTGTCAGTGGGAGCAGCTTATAAGGTTACTGACAACTTCAGCGCTTACGCTGGTGTGCGTGGCCTCTATGCCACCTGTAACTATTATGGTTATGTGCGCGACATCAAGGTAGGAAACATGCCCCTGTATCAGGTGCTGGACCCCACCAAGACCTACGCTGCCGACATTGAGCTGAGCTGCGACCAAAGTGGTGTGGGCTTCACACCTATGATTGGCGTTGATTTTAAGACTGGCCGCTGGAACTTCTCTGCCAAGTATGAGTTTAAAACTCGTATGCGCTTGAAGAACAAGGCTGTAAATCAGTCTCCCAGTATTGGTAACCTACCCAACAACCTGTATGCTGCATACGTAAAGAACGGTGTGTCCCAGGCTACCGCTCAAGCCATCTTGGGCAACGATGCTATCAAGGGTGCCATGCTGCAGCTGAAAGGCCAGTTTGACAATGAGCTGAACCACGCTATTGGCGAATATGAAGATGGCAAGAAGATTGCTGCCGATATTCCCGCATACCTCACCCTCGGTGCTGGCTATAGCCCCATCGACGCGCTGCGCATCAACGTGGGTTTCCACTGGTTTGACGATAAGAACGCCACTTCTTACAACAACCGCAACAAGCAGCTCGACCGTGGTACACTGGAGTATAACGCTGGTGTAGAGTATGATGTTAACAAGAAGATTACCGTAAGCTGCGGTTGGCAGAACACCAACTACGGCTTGAGCGACGAGTATATGGAAGACCGCTCATTCGTAGTAAGTTCTAACTCGGTGGCTGTCGGTGGCGTATGGCACCTGAACAAGAAGATGGACCTGAATGTAGCTTACTTCCACACCTTCTACGACCACAAGAAGACCAGCGAGCAGATGAACACGGGTGCAGCTAATGCGCCTACCTACAAAGCCGACTACACACGTAACAACAACGTGTTTGGCGTAGGTTTAGACATTCACTTCTAACACAACAGAAGATATCGTAACTCACCATAATGACATGGAGGAATTGGGGGAACATCGTGGCTATTGCAAGCCTGATGTTTCCCCTATTTCGTATTATTTCTTGCCATTCTAAGTTTTTATCCGTAAATTTGCAGCGCAACAAAACATGAACACTTAGAAAAGACATGAGTGTTTAGAAGAAGACATGAGTGTTTAAAAGAAACATTAACGTTTAGCAAGAAATAAATAAAGATATGAACAAACGCGAATATATGCGCGCCAACGCTGAGTGGTTGGCCGAGAAAGCAAAAGAAGAAGGCGTGATAGCACTACCCCATGGCATCTATTACAAAGTGTTATCAGAAGGCAATAACGATGGACGACACCCCTCACCCCGAAGCATCATCACCGCCCATTATACAGGCAAAACCATCAATGGAAAGAAATTTGATAGTAGCCGTGGCGGTGCGCCACTGGCCATGCGCCTCAGCGACCTTATCGACGGCTGGATAGTGGCCATGCAACATATGTGCATAGGCGACCGCTGGGAGGTTTATATTCCCGCAGAAATGGGCTACGGCAAGTTCTCACAGCCTGGCATCCCAGGAGGCTCAACCCTCATCTTCGATATTGAATTGATGGGGATTGGGTAAGACAAAGAACGAGAGAAGAACAAGAAAGAAACAGAGGACGAGAAACAAAGAACGAAGAAACAAAGAACGAGAAATAAGAAAACAAAAAAGCGCCCTGTAACAGCAAAGTGTTATAAGCACTATCGCTATTACAGGGCGCATTATGTATCTATCCTACTCTTGTTCTATTATATCAATAACAAAGCAGAAAAGAAAAATATCTTGTACTATACGTAAACTCCTACTGCAAGAATAAGAACAATAATAAGCCATAAAGTTATTATTATATTCGATGATTGCCTAAAGCGGATCAACATCATAATACATCTGTAAAGCCCCATAGCGTTTGTCTTGCATCAGTGCCGCTTGTTGCTGACGTAGGCAGAGACGCACGCGTGCCAAATCGATGTTGTTTTCAAGTTTTATCACAATCTTACGTATGTTCAGTTCTTTGATACGTGCCACAGCAGGTTTATCAGGACCCAGCACACGCGAGCCCAAGATGCTGCGAAGGCGGCCCGCAAACTCGGTGGCAGCCGACTCTACGACATTATCCATACGATGCTTTAAGAACACATACACCAAATGGTAGAAGGGTGGATAATGAAATAGTTGGCGCTCGGCCACCAACGACTGGTAAAAGCCTGCATAATCGTTATGCACCACCTGAGCGATGACGGGCAACTGCGGGTTTTTGGTTTGCAGCAACACCAGTCCACGTTTTCCTTTTCGTCCAGCACGACCACTCACCTGTGCCATCATGGTATAGGCATGTTCATAGGCACGAAAGTCGGGATAATTGAGCATATTATCGGCACTAAGTATACCCACCACACTTACATTATCAAAGTCGAGGCCCTTCGTTACCATTTGCGTACCTATTAATATATGTGTACGTCCTTCGGCAAAGTCGGCAATCATACGCTCGTAAGCATTGCGGGTGCGCGTGGTGTCAAGATCCATACGCGCCACTTGCGCCTCAGGAAACGCCTCGCGAATATAGTCTTCTATCTTCTCGGTGCCAAAGCCTCGGCCACGTAGGTCAGTGCTCTCACAGTTTGGACAACGTGTGGGCACGCCATAGGTATAGCCACAATAATGACACGTAAGCACGTTCATTGTGCGATGCAAGGTAAGACTTACGTCACAGTTTTTGCAACGCGGTGTCCAGCCACACACATGACATTCTACCATAGGAGCATAGCCACGACGGTTCTGAAACAATATCACCTGTTTCTTATCGTCGAGAGCCTGTCGCATGGCTGCGAGCAGTTGGGGCGAGAAGGGGCCGCGCATCATCTTTCGGCGTTGCAAGTCTTTAATATCAACCACCTGTATCTCTGGCAAGGCAATATCTTTGAAGCGCTTTGTAAGGCGCACCAATCCATATTTGCCTGTCTGTGCATTATAATAGCTTTCGGCCGAAGGCGTAGCCGTGCCCAATAACGTTTTGGCACCATACATAGCCGCCAGGACAATGGCGGCCGAGCGGGCATGATAACGCGGAGCCGGGTCTTGCTGTTTAAAAGAGGTTTCATGCTCTTCGTCAATCACGACAAGGCCCAAGTTGTGGAAGGGTAACCACAAAGCAGAACGAGCACCAATGATGATGTCGTAAGGCTGAGATGAAAGCTGTTTGCGCCATATTTCAACACGTTCAGCATCTGAATATTTTGAATGGTAGATGCCCAAGCGGTCGCCAAACACCGAGCGTAGACGCGTAGTCATCTGCACAGTGAGAGCAATCTCGGGCAAGAGATACAGCACCTGTTTGCCCTCATCAAGCGCCTTCTGTATGAGGTGGATGTATATCTCGGTTTTTCCGCTTGACGTCACACCATGCAATAACACCACATTTTTCTTCAGCATCTGAAAAACAATCTGGTTATAAGCATCTTGTTGCACAGCGTTTAGCGCCTTAATATGTTCAGGATGCGCCTCACCCCCATCGTTAAGGCGTCCCACCTCGCGCTCATAACACGTAAGCAGATGGCGGTCGGTCAGAGCTTTGAGCACCGCTGTGGTGCAGTGGGCCTCGTTCATCAGCTCTTCGCGCGTAATCTCTACCACAGGTTCTTGAGGCTGCTGGCCGTTAAGTGTGTCCCAATGGCTCAGGGCGAGATAGCAGGCAAAGGTGCGCAACTGCTTTTCGGCACGTCGCAGCATGCTTAGAGCAATGTGCAAGGCTTGCTCGTTACGAAAGTTTTGAGGAAGGGTGACATACGTCTCGGTGCGAGGGCGATAGCCATCTTCTACCTTTAATCCTGGGGGCAATGCCGCCTTAAATACATCACCAATGGGCGACATATAATAATCAGAAACCCATTGCCACAACTTAAATTGCTGTGGCAACAAGATGGGTTCGGCATCAAGCACCTGCACAATGGCACGCGTTTTAAACTGTGGCTGACGCTGATGCACCTCAGCCACCATAGCCGTATAAGTTTTGCTTTTACCCAACGGCACCTGAACACGCACCCCTTGGCGCACCAGGCTCTGCATCGTGTCGGGCACGGCATAGGTAAACAGGCCTTCAAGAGGTAAAGGCAAGATAACATCTACATACATCATGTGAACAGCACCTTATTATTTCTTGGCAGAAGTGGGTTGTTCTACATTGGGTTGCTGGGGGTGCGCATCGGTGGGTTGTGAAGAATGCACGTCATTGGCCGATACTGGTTTCGCGTCGGTCTTCAACTCAGGATATTGTATACGTGTGTGATAAATCGACTTCAAACGCTCGATAAGCACTTGCTTAGCCACGGCAAGGTCGTGGAAATTGATGGGGCAATCGCTAAAGTATCCGCTCTCTACATCGCCATCAATAATGCGGTTTACTAGGTTGCTGATGCTCTCTTCCGTATACTCGTTCAGCGAACGCGAGGCCGCCTCTACCCCATCGGCAATCATCAAGATGGCTTGCTCACGAGTAAAGGGATTAGGACCTGGATATGAGAAGGGGGCAGGGTCTACCTCTTCATCGGGGTGCTGATTTTGATAATTGATATAGAAATATTTGGCCACACCCGCACCATGATGCGTGAGAATGAAGTCTTTAATAATCTTGGGAAGATTAGCTTTCTCGGCCATCTTCACACCTTCAGTAACATGACTGATGATGATGCGGGCACTCTCCTTCAGCGACATATTCTCGTGTGGATTGATGCCCGTTTGGTTTTCGGTAAAGAACACGGGATAGGTCATCTTGCCAATGTCGTGATACAAAGCGCCCGTACGCACCAAGAGGCTCTTGGCACCAATCTTATTGGCAATCTCTGCGGCCAAATTGCCCACAGTAATTGAATGTTGAAAGGTGCCTGGGGCCACCTCACTAAGATCACGTAAGAGGCCACGGTTAGTATTTGAGAGTTCGAAGAGGGTTACGTTTGACACAAACCCGAAGGCCTTCTCTATAATATACATAAGCGGATAGGCCAGTAAGAGCAGTACACCATTCACGGCAAAATGCACGTTCATCTCGTGGTCCATCTTCATAAAGTCGTTATCTTGCATCATCTGCAACGACAGGTATACCACCACCGACGACACTGCCACCAGCAAAGCGGTTTTAAACACTTGGGCACGACGCAAAAGTTCGCGCAACGAATAGATAGCTACAAAGCCAGCTGTAAGCTGAATAATGATAAACTCGTACTGATATTTTACGGCAGCAGCGCATATCATCACCATGATAACATGGGTAGTGAAGGCGGTGCGCGAGTCCATAAACACACGCACAAACATGGGCACCATAGCAAAAGGAATGATGTAAACGCTCATAAAATTGTGGCGCATAAACAACGATAACACCACAGGGAACAGGGTGAGCAGCACATACAACATGGCTATGCTACGGGGCTTGTCGAAATAATCGCGGCGGAACAGCAACAGATAGGCCGTAAAAATGATGACCATGATGCCTACATACAGTATCTGGCCTAACAACGTACTGGTAATTTGGTTCTGCGAAGCGATACGACGTTTGATCTCACGTTCGAACGAATTTAGCACGCGATAAGTATAATCGTTTACAATATCGCCACGGTCGATAATTTTCTGACCCGCCATCACCATACCGCTGGCAGGCGGTATGCTACTCAGTAGGTCGCTCTTCTCTGTCTCACTGCGAGCCTTATCATACACAAGGTTGGGTTCAATATAATCGGTAAGGTTACACTTCGAAAGGGTAACAC
>CAKQFW010000116.1 GCA_934230965.1 uncultured Prevotella sp. | reverse complement strand
CCTCGGCCCAGCGCATATACATACGCATGAGCATCGATGCCCAGTCTTGACTCTCAGTGCCACCAGCACCCGAGTTTATCTTCAGCACGCAGTCCATCGGGTCTTCCTTCTGGCGCAGCATGTTCATCAGTTCCAGGTTCTCAATAGCCTTGATGGCCTGTGCATAGTCGGCATCTACCTCCTCTTCGGTCACCAGTTCGTCTTTATAGAAGTCGAAGGCCAGCTGCAGTTCATCGGCTTTCTGTTTCACATCGTTATATCCGTTGATCCACTTCTCAATGCCTTTCACCTTTTTCATCTGAGCCTGAGCACGCTCTACATCTTCCCAGAAGTCGGGGGCCTGAGTGCGAAGCTGCTCCTCCTCAAACTCTACCTTCTTTTGGTCAATATTGAGATAGTGGTGCAATGCCTCGGCACGTTCTATTACATCTTTCAGTTGGTCGGCTGTTATCATTTCTTTTGTTACAAATATCTATTTACGGCAATGGCTACGCCATCATGATTTATGAGAGGCGAAGCCCCATTATGAATTATGAATTATGAATTATGAATTATGAATTATGAATTGCCCTTAGCAATCATACATCTTGTTAATCACGTCTTTATAATTCTTGTAGATGATGGGGCGACGTATCTTCAGCGTATTGGTAAGCTCGCCGTTCTCCATTGAGAAGTGGTGGGCAATGAGGGTGAAACGTTTCACCTGCTCGTAGGGAGCCAACTGCTGCTGCAAGGTTATGATGCGTTCCATCAAGAACTGATGTATCTTTTCGTTGGCGCAGAGGTCTTCGCGCGTTTCAAACTTAATATTGTTTTGGCGTGCAAACTCTTCTATCAAGCGGAACTCGGGCACGATGAGGGCCGATACAAACTTACGCTCATCGGCAATCACCACCACTTGGTCGATATACTTATCAACCAACAGAAGCGACTCTACCATCTGCGGAGCAATGTATTTTCCGTTTGAGGTTTTGAAGAGGTCTTTAATACGTTCGGTCAAGAACAGCTCGCCATTCTTTATATAGCCAGCATCGCCCGTACGGAAGTATCCGTCTTCGGTAAAGCTATTGGCGTTAGCCTCTGGTTTATTATAGTAGCCCTTAGTGATGGTGGGGCCTTTCAACAATATCTCGTCGTTTTCGCCAATCTTTATGTCGAGACCATTGATGGGATAGCCCACCGAGCCAATGGTATAAGCACGATTGCTGCGGTCGCACGACACGGTGGCCAAGCTCTCAGTAAGGCCGTAGCCTGCCACCATATTGATGCCAATGGCGTGGATAAACTTCTCTACCTCGGGCGATATGCGAGCACCTGCTGTGGGGAAGAGGTGAGGTTTCAGTAAACCTATCTGCTTGCGCACCAGGCTGAGAATGGTCTTGTCAACAAACTTATACTCCATTGAGAGCAAGAGCGAAGGACGTTTGCCACGGCTCAAGCAGTCGATGTTATAGCGTGTGCCTATTGCCAGCGCGTGTTCAAACAGCTTTTTCTGCATACCACTGGCGTTATCCATCTTCTCTTTCACGGCCATATACACCTTTTCCCAGAAGCGGGGCACCGAGCTCATACAGGTGGGATGCGTCTCTCGCATCGACTCTTGTATGTGGTGCGGATTGGTGTTGATAATTAGCTGAGCGCCTTCTGACAGCGCCAGATAAGCCCATCCGCGCTCAAAGACATGGGTGAAGGGTAGAAAGTTGATAACGCGGTCTTGGTCGTTCAACGGCACCACCTCGTCGTTAGCCTTCAAGGCAGCCATATATTGTGCATGATGCAGCATTACGCCTTTGCTTTCGCCCGTGGTACCACTGGTATAAAGAATGTTGCAAAGGTCGTCGCCCGAAGCCTGTGCCCACAGCTGTTCTACCTCGCTCTGGCGCGGTAGCTTCTCGCCCAGTTTCAAGAAATCTTCAAACGAAAGGGCCTGAGGGTCGTGCGAACTCACACGTATGCTATTATCAAAATAAATAATGCGTTCCAGCGAATGACAGAGCCCACAAACACGGTGCGCCTTGTCATACTGCTCTTGTTCGCCCACAAAGATAAAGCGCACGTTGGCATCGTTTATCATATACTGTATTTGCTGCTCGCTGCTGGTGGCGTAGAACGGTATTGAAACGGCACGCACACCATAAGCGCCAAAGTCGGTATAAAGATACTGTACGCAGTTTTGGGAAAAGACAGCAATTTTCTCTTGGGGTTTCAAACCAAGGTTTAGCAATGCGTTGCTCACCTGTTTCACTCTCAGAGAAAATTGATTCCATGAGACCGATTTCCATTTCGTACTGCCAAAGCTTTGGAAAGACAGAGCCTCACGATCACCGTATTTCTTTGCTTGTTCATGAATAAGTACTGAAAGATGACATCTTGTCTGCATAATAAAAAGGATTTTATATTTTATGCAAAGGTAATCTTATTTACAGAAAACACAAAACAATCGTTCACGTTTTTTTGCATACCATATTCATATTATGCAAGATATCGCTATTTCGGCCTCACACAATCTTTTAATTAGAGCGGCCCGAATAAAACGCTCTTAGGTGTTTTTGCTGCCAAAGTAGCCAGAACAGCAGTGTGCCCACGGCAATGATGCCACCCACCGTACCAATGTGTGGCAAGCCAATAGAACGGCACACCATGCCACCGATGAAGGCGCCTGTGCCAATGCCAAAGTTGAAGATGCCAGAGAAGATGCTCATAGCCACCGAGGTGCCCTCGGGCGGCGCTATATTAATAATCTCGCTCTGCATGGCAATATTGAAGGCGGTACCCACCATGCCCCACAAACCCAGCAACAGCAATATTACGGGTATGCTGCCCGACACAGGCAACAGCAAGGCTATGCACGCAGCGATAACAATAAAGCCACACGTATTAAAGGCGTAACGGTTTCGGGTGTAATAGCGCGAGAAAGCCACGCTACCCAATATACCCGCCATACCAAACAGCATGAGCGAGGCTGTTACCAGCGAGTTGTCCATGCCTGCTTGCTCTTTCAAGAAGGGCTCGATATAGCTGTATGTTGTATAGTAGGCGGTAGCAAAGAAGGCCGTGAGCAAGAAGATGCCTGTGAGGGGGCGAATGGCAAACAGCTGTGGCAACTTCTTCGCCGAGAACTTACCTCTACTGGGCAGTACGGGCAGCATAGTATACAGATAGATAAAGGTAACCACTGATGCCATACTAATGGTGAAGAATGTCATGCGCCAGCCCAGCGCCAAACCTATCATTCGGCCGATAGGCATACCAAACACCATGGCAATAGAGGCACCCGACGCCACCAAGCTCAAGGCTACGGGGCGGAAACGTTCGGGCACGATGCGAGCAGCCATGGGTGAGATAATTGACCAAAACACCGAGTGACTAAAGGCCACACCGATACGCGAAGCCATCAGCATGCCGAAGCTGTTTGAGAAGAACGATAACAACTGAAAAAAGGCGAAGCTACCCACCAGCCACAACATCAGGCGTCGCATCTCCATACGCGACACCAATATCATCAGTGGCAACGACATAATCATCACCACCCAAGCATATACCGATATCAGCATACCCGTGTCGGCCGTCGACATGTGAAAGTCGCGACCAATGTCGGTAAGCAATCCGATGGGAACAAATTCTGATGTATTAAAAACAAAAGCTGTACATGCCAATCCAATAACAGGCAGCCAATTGCGCAACGGCATCTTTTCAGTGTTTTCGTTCATTCTTGTTGAGATCATCCAAATAAAAATACAATCTTAAACTTACCTAAGCAATAACTCATCTGCTTATTCACTCGTCTACTTAAAAAAGCAAACAACTTGTCAACTCGTCAACTTGTCAACTTGTCAACTAACAAACAATTGTTTGCAAAGTTACAACAATTTCCGCTCACCCACAACCACGCACCACAAAATAATTGTATCTTTGCACTATTGTAACAAAACACATTACGACATGACAACACAAGCATACACCGACGAGGCTGTTAAGCTGCTCTCGCACCTTATCGCCACGCCATCGGTAAGCAGAGACGAGCGTCGCGCCGCCGATATCATACAAGAGGCGCTCAACAGCTACGGCTTTACACCACAACGCGAGGCCAACAACGTGTGGGCCATAGGGCACCATTACAACGAGGCACGCCCCACCCTGCTGCTCAACGCGCACCTTGACACCGTAAAGCCCGTTTCTACCTATACGCGCAACCCCTACGAGCCATCACTTGAAGAGGGCATACTCTATGGCTTAGGCAGCAACGACTGTGGGGGCGGATTGGTATCGCTGCTTCAGGTGTTTCGAATCTTGGACAGCACCAACACCTGCCCTTACAACCTTGTTTATCTGGCATCGGCCGAAGAAGAGGTGTCGGGCAAAGATGGTATCAGCCGAGCGCTACCCCTATTGCCACACATCGATGTTGCCATTGTGGGCGAGCCAACAGGCATGCAGCCTGCCGTGGCCGAGAAGGGATTGATGGTGATCGACATCACCGCCCATGGCAAGAGTGGACACGCTGCCCGTGGCGAAGGGGTTAACGCCCTTTACGCTGCCCTCGACGACCTATGCTGGATACGCTCCTATCAGTTCGACCGCGTGAGCTCCTTCCTTGGTCCCACGAAGATGCAAGCCACCGTTATACAGGCAGGCACACAACATAACGTGGTGCCCGACACGTGCAACATTGTGGTAGACGTGCGCACCAACGAGCTATACACCAACGAAGAGGTGTTCGACATCATTCAGCGCCACTGCCAGAGCGAGTGCCATGCCCGCTCTTTCCGTCTACACTCGTCGCGCATCGACCTTCAGCATCCGCTGGTGCAACGCTGCATAGCGCTGGGCATGACGCCCTTCGGGTCGCCCACGCTCAGCGACCAAGCCCTCATGCCATTCCCTTCGTTCAAGCTCGGCCCTGGTCAGTCGTCGCGCTCTCACTCGGCTAACGAGTATATCCTCGTGAGCGAGATAGAAGATGCTATCAACACATATCTGAAACTATTGCAATAACGAATAAGATCATATTATCTGCCCCCAAAAAACAGGAAAACCCGTTGACAGAACATTTCATACTGCCAACGGGTTTTTCTATTACTGAAGTATAGTAAACAGACAAGCTGCTACTAATACTTATCTACGTTCTTTACGTCACGTTTACTTCTGAAGCATCTTAACGGTCTTGCCGTTGCTCAACTTCTTCACAACGATGCCCTTGATGCCTACACCGCTCACCTTGCGACCACTCAAGTCGTAAACGCCTGTTACGGTGGCAGTAGCGTCTACATCGTTAATGCCTGTGGCATACTGCACGCTAAAATGAATAACGATTTCGCCATTCTTCAAGCCGCTGGTCTTACCCTTCACAATGTCGGCCGGGATGGTAAGATAATAGTCGGTATTGTCTTTTGTTGTGAAAAAGCATAAATAGCCATCCCAATCAGCGCCCCAAAGGTTTAGGTGATTGGCCTTAGGACGAGAAGCTTTCCAAACGTCATCAGGTGTAATTACTTTTCCTGTTGTAGCATCGCCCTCACGCAGTTTGGCAGCAGGTTCTTTCTTCAACACGTCAAAGTCTTCATCAAACTCGATGTCGAAAGTCATATTAAAGAACTTCTCTTTTGTAACAAAGCCATCGGCAGGCGTGGTCTTCACAACGGTCATCACGGTGGGTTTCACCTCAGCCTCAAACTCTTTAATGGTGTTGAAATACTGGTCCCAGCCAGCATCCTTATAACTCTGTGTTGCACCCTGAGGCACATAGAGTTCGCAGGTAGAGGGCACGCCATAGAACTGCTTTTCATACTCTTCGTAGGCATCTTCCAGTTTCGGCGATGTTTCGCCCAAACAGGTTATCTTTTCAAGGGCAGTGCAATTCAAGAAGGCACGAATAGCAATATCGGTGAGGGTCTTAGGAAGTGTCACGGTCTTCAGTTTCTGACACTGAGCAAAGGTGGCCTCATATACCACGGTGCAAGCCTCGGGCAGCGTAACATCAGTAAGGTTTGTGCCAGCAAAGCCTTGCACACCAATCAGTTTCAAACCAGCGGGGAAGTTAATCTTCTCAACTTTAGCCTCGCAGAAGCCGAAGCTATCAATGGCGACCAGACTGTTAGGCAAGGTTATCTCTGTAGCCTCGCACTTTGAGAAGGCACCACCACAGATGCCCAAACAGCCGTCGAGCACCTTAAACGAAGTGAGGCCCTTTACAGGAGCAGCCCACAGTAAGCGCTTGTCAGCCGAATAGATGGCGCCATCATAAACGGCAAAATGGGTGTTGCCCTCTTCTACCTTAAAGGCAGTGATGGGGGCGTTAGCAATAAACTCGCTACCCAGCTTAGTAGCGCTCTTGGGCAAGGTAAAGCTCTCAAGGCCAGTGTTACAGAAAGCCTCATAGCCGATAGAGTCGACCGTTGAAGGCAAGTTGATTGACTTCAGTGCAGCACACTTCAAGAACGCCATCTTATCAACCATGGTGAGGTCTGACTGAATGTTAACAGTCTCAAGTTTTTTACAAGCCTGGAAGGTTGAATACGGTATGGTGGTCAGCGTGGCAGGCCATGTAATGCTCGTAAGGGCACAATTGTAGAACACCGACGTACCAATCTTCTTCAACTTTGAAGGCAACTGTATGCTGGTAAGATTTGAGCAAGTGAAAAAGGCGCCATTACCAATTTCTTCCACGCTCTCAGGCACTACAAACGATGTAAGCTTCTTGCAGCC
>CAKQFW010000115.1 GCA_934230965.1 uncultured Prevotella sp. | reverse complement strand
GAACATAACCGTGGCCGACCTGCGCGGCATCGATGGCGCCATAGCCGCCTATTTCAT
The DNA here is from genome assembly GCA_934230965.1 of uncultured Prevotella sp. Classification (GTDB taxonomy): domain Bacteria; phylum Bacteroidota; class Bacteroidia; order Bacteroidales; family Bacteroidaceae; genus Prevotella. Next base: position 6,701 of record CAKQFW010000115.1, on the reverse strand, counting down.
CATCTGCGAAGGCAACTCGCCCGCACAGGTAGAGGCCATTGCCGAGTCGGTGGGCGACACCATGCGCATTGAACTGAAAGAGAAGCCCGTAAACGTAGTGGGCTTGGGCACCGACCAATGGGTAGCCATCGACTTTGTCGACGTGATGGTACACATCTTCTTACCCGAGGCACGCCAGTTTTACGACCTCGACACCCTTTGGCAAGACGCCAACCTGCAGCACATTGCCGACATCGACTAATCTTCTCCTACCCTTCCCTACACCTTATTGTATATACCACGTGTAGGGCGCCACTGCCCTCAGCAAGCAGTGCGCTCGGTATCAGCTGAAGACATTATAACCCCTAAAAATCGGAACACAATTCTTTTTTCAGACACTGAAATGATAGAAAACAATAATCCACGAAACGACAATAACCAGCCCAAGATGCCAAAATTTAACATGGGCTGGATTTATGCCGTCATCCTCATCACGCTATGCGTGTTTTTCTTCTCGGGCGGTGGCGAGGCCCTTGGCGGCGATGCCTCGATGAGCCAAACGGCCACCTACACCAAGTTTAAGCAGTATGTAGAGAAAGGCTATGCTAAAAGCGTTGAGGTGATAAAGCAAGAAGGCATAGCACGCATGTATGTAAAGCCACAAAACGTGCGCGATGTGTTTGGCAAAACGCAGCAACAAACGGGCAAAAAGCCCTATGTAAAAACACAATATGGCTCGCTCGACGAGCTTACCACCTATCTCGACTCGGCACAACAGCGCGGCAAGGTTACCGACGTAAGCTTTGACAACGCGAAGGGCAACTTCTTTACCGACCTGCTGTGGCAGTTTGGCCCATTGGCGCTGCTCATCTTCTTCTGGATATTCTTGATGCGACGCATGAACGGCGGTGGCGCTGGAGGCGGCGTTTTCAACATTGGCAAGAGCAAAGCCAAGATGTATGAAAAGGCCAACGAGATGGGCATCACCTTTAAAGACGTGGCCGGACAGGCTGGCGCCAAACAAGAGGTAGAAGAGATTGTTGAGTTTTTAAAACACCCACAACGCTATACCGACCTGGGTGGTAAGATACCTAAGGGTGTGCTGCTGGTAGGCCCTCCGGGAACAGGTAAGACGCTGCTGGCCAAGGCCGTAGCTGGCGAGGCTGGTGTGCCTTTCTTCTCGATGAGTGGTTCCGACTTTGTTGAGATGTTTGTGGGCGTGGGCGCCAGTCGTGTGCGCGACCTCTTCCGCCAAGCAAAGGAAAAGTCGCCCTGTATCATCTTCATCGACGAGATTGACGCCGTGGGTCGTGCCCGCGCCAAAAACCCCTCGATGGGAGGTAACGACGAGCGCGAAAACACCCTTAACGCCCTACTGATTGAGATGGACGGCTTCGGCACCAACAGCGGTGTTATCATCTTGGCTGCCACAAACCGTGCCGACATGCTCGACAAGGCATTGCTACGCGCTGGACGTTTCGACCGCCAAATTAATGTAGACCTGCCCGACCTTACCGAGCGTAAAGAAATATTCCAGGTGCACCTGCGTCCTGTAAAGACTGACGAGACCGTCGACATCGACTTCTTGTCAAAGCAAACACCGGGCTTCTCGGGTGCCGATATTGCCAACGTGTGCAACGAGGCAGCGCTGATAGCAGCACGTCGTAACGAGAAAACCGTAGGGCAGAAAGACTTCCTCGACGCCGTTGACCGTATCATCGGTGGTCTTGAAAAGAAGACCAAGGTGATGACAGCCGACGAAAAACGCACCATAGCTCTGCACGAAGCTGGCCACGCTACCGTGTCGTGGTTCTGCGAACATGCAAACCCACTGGTAAAGGTGAGCATTGTGCCGCGCGGACGTGCCCTGGGCGCTGCCTGGTATCTGCCCGAAGAGCGACAGATAACCACCAAAGAGCAGATGCTCGACGAGATGTGTTCGCTGCTGGGCGGACGTGCGGCTGAAGAAATTTGCACAGGACATATCTCGACAGGTGCCATGAACGACCTTGAGCGCGCCACAAAGAGTGCCTTCGGTATGGTGGCCTATGCGGGTATGAGCGACACGCTGCCCAACATCTGTTTCTACAATAATCAAGAGTATCAGTTCCAGCGTCCCTACTCTGAAACCACGGCAAAGATTATTGACGACGAGGTGCTGAAGATGATTAACGAGCAATATGCTCGCGCTAAAGACTTGCTGAAAGAGCATGCCGAAGGCCACCAACAGTTGGCCGAACTGCTGCTCAACCGCGAGGTAATATATGCCAACGATGTAGAAAAAATCTTTGGCAAGCGCCCCTGGCAGAGCCGCTCGCAAGAAATTATGGAAGACAATGCCCCCAAGCTTGAAGACATGCCCGACGAGGTGAAAGCGGCTCAGGCCGAACACGAGCGCGCCATGGCTGAACAGCAAAAGGCACAACAAGAAAACAACGAAGCACTGGCCGACACTAAGAACGCCGACGCCGACACTAACGAACAATAAAAAAAGGTTGAGCAATATGAGCGATAAACTTAAAAACATGATTACACGTGCCATCACAGGCACTATCTTCGTGGCGGCAGTGGTGGTAAGCTTCTTGCGTCCACAGGCCATGATGTTTCTGTTCGCACTGGTAACGGCACTCTCGGTATGGGAGTTTACGGGCCTTGTCAACAACATTAAAGATGTTACCGTAAACCGCTTCATCACCACAGCGGCAGGCACTTACCTGTTCATTGCCTTTGCGGGCTACTGCAGCGAGATAACACCCTCGGCGGTGTTTATACCCTATCTGCTCACCATCGTGTATCTGTTCATCAGTGAACTATACACTAAGGCCCCTAACCCCATCAACAACTGGGCCTATACCATGCTGTCGCAACTATACATTGCGCTGCCTTTCTCAATGATTAACGTGGTGGCCTTCCGCAACGAAGGCGGTGCTGTGGTGTACGACTATCTGTTGCCACTGAGCATCTTCATCTTCTTGTGGACCAACGACACGGGCGCCTACATCAGTGGCTCGCTCTTGGGCAAGCACAAACTGTTTCCGCGCGTCAGCCCTGGAAAAAGTTGGGAAGGAAGCATTGGTGGCGGACTGCTGGTGCTGGCCGTAGCTGCCCTTGTGGGATATATTGCCAATAGCAACGAGGGCGGACACATTCTGTCTATTCCCGGATGGATGGGCCTGGGACTGGTAGTGGTGTTCTTTGGCACCTGGGGCGACTTGGTTGAGTCGCTTTTCAAACGCACAATAGGCATTAAAGACAGCGGCAAGATACTGCCCGGACATGGTGGCATGCTCGACCGCTTCGACTCATCGCTCATGGCGTTCCCCGCTGCCGTAGTGTATCTCTACACCGTGCTCATCATGATGGCGTAAGAAAATTATTGTAAACAATATCACAGAAAAAAGAGAATAGGCTTGCCGTAAATGATGGCAAGCCTATTCTCTTTTCTATTTATCTTTACAGGATATAATTATTTAAACGTTAGCACGCGACCCTCTTTACGTTCAGCGGCCTCGCGCAAGGGGCCATCGGCATAACCCACCGACAGGGCTCCTATGCCTATCATACCTTCGGGCAGACCCATCTTCTGCATCAGCGCCTTACCTTCGTCGGTAAGAAACATCTGGTGTTCGCGGTTTATCCAGCACGAAGCCAAGCCCTCGGCATGAGCAGCCAGCATCATGTTTTCAAGCACACACGACCCGTCTTGAAAAGCGTTGGCGTTATCGGCCGATGCAAACACCAAGATAATGGTGGGTGCATTATAGTAAGGGTTAGAGCTTACGCCCATCACAGCAGCGTTCATAGCTACCAGTTGGGCCTTCACAGCCTCATCTTGCACCACCACAATCACGGGGTCTTGCTTGCCATGTCCTGACGGTGCATAGAGGCCCGCCTCGGTAATGTTGTGCAGCGCTTCGTCGCTCACCTGTTGTGCAGTGTATTTACGACAACTGCGACGCGTCTTTATCAATGTCAACAATTCGTCTTTCATCTTGATACGTTCCTTTCTATTTATGTCGATATGTAAGTGTCAATTCACCTTAATGCCTTAGAACCAATGTTCTATTATTATCAAAGGCTTCCGCTTTTTATTTCTTTTTCTGTAAGAGCGCTATCATTTGCTGTGCCGCATTATCAGGCGCCGATGTGTCGCCCAGCGCTTTAAACACCTCTTCATAGCCCTCAAGCATAGCCGCGCGACGGTTGCCACCAGGCAGCAGCGAGCGTAGGTCGGCACAAATGTTATCGTAGGTAAAGCGGTCGGCAAACAGTTCGCTCACCACCTCTCGCCCAGCAATAAGGTTTACCAGCGAGATGAACGGCACCTTGATGACGTGGCGGAAGGCAAAACGTATGAGCCGAGGCACAGGCGTTTTGTAGCACACCACCTGAGGCACACGGAACAAAGCCGTTTCAAGCGTGGCGGTGCCGCTGGTAACCAGTGCCGCTTCGGCATGGCTTAGCAAGGCATAGGTGCGGTCAGACACTGTATGCACGTCGGCCCCATGATGGGTATTGAGATAACGCGCATAGAAGTCGTCGTCGACCGATGGTGCCTTGGCCAGCACAAACTGATATTGCTGAGAGAAGGCGGCGGCCACACGCAGCATCATGGGTAGGTTATCTTTTATCTCTTGGTAACGGCTGCCCGCCAGCAAAGCCACAATGGGTTTACTGATACTCAAACCGTTAGCCAAGCAAAACGCTTCGCGCTCTTCATGATATTGCGCCTTAAAATGAGTTACCTCTTCGGCCGTGGGGTTACCCACATAATGTATGGGATAGTGGTGCTTGCCCTCGAAGAAAGGCACCTCGAAGGGAAGAATTGAGAACAACTCATCAACATCGCGTTTGATATCTTTGATGCGCCACTCTTTCCATGCCCATATCTTGGGCGAGATATAATAGTAAACCGGGATGTGTGTGTGGGCACGCAGATAACGCGCAATGCTGAGATTGAAGCCAGGATAGTCGACCAAGATTACCACATCGGGCTGCCATGCTGTGATGTCGCGTTTGCACATCTTCATGTTGCTCAATATGGTGCGTAGGTGTAGCAGCACAGGCACAAAGCCCATGTAGGCCAACTCGCGGTAGTGTTTTACGCGGGTGCCACCCACGGCCTGCATGAGGTCGCCGCCGAAGAACCTAAACTCGGCATCGGCATCATGTCGCATCAGTGCTCGCATCAAACGCGAGGCGTGTAGGTCGCCACTGGCTTCGCCCACGATAAGATAATATTTCATGTCGTTATTGCTTCTTTTTGGTTGACTGTTATTGCTCCCAGTCTTTCATCTTTGCCAGCAGTTCGTAGGCTGTAACGTCAATCTGTGTGGGCGTAATGGCCACGTAGCCATGCTGTAAGGCATAGTTGTCGGTATCGGCGGCGTCGGGTTCGTCGTTGCGATAGTTGCCCGTCATCCAGAAATAGTCGTAGCCACGCGGATGCTGCATCTTCACACACTCGTTAAACCACGTGCCCTTGGCCATGCGGCATACGCGCACGCCCTTAAAGGTGGGCAGCAAAGGGAAGTTTACATTCAGGCAAGTGCCCTTCGGCAGCCCCTCATCCAGCACACGCTTAACCACCTGGCGCACAATGGGTCGCAAGGGTTCAAAGTCGGCATCGGCGCGAGGGTCGCACAGCGAGAACGCCACCGATGGAATGTATTTCATACAGCCCTCGATGGTGATGCCCATCGTGCCGCTATAATGTACGTTTACGCTGGCATTATCGCCATGATTGATGCCGCCGATAATCATGTCGGGGCGACGGTCGACAAAGAACTGGTCGAGGGCCAATTTAACACAGTCGACAGGGGTGCCACTGCACGACCACATCTCCATACCTTCGTCTTTGCGGCGCAGTTTCAGGCGCAAAGGGTCGGCAGCGGTGAAGGCGCACGAGAAGCCTGAGCGGGCCGACTCGGGGGCACAAACCACCAGGTAAGCAATGTCGCGCAACATGTCAATAAGGCTGTTTATGCCCTTGGCATGATAGCCATCGTCGTTGGAAATGAGGATGACAGGTTTATTTACATTCATAATTTTTCCTTTATTTTCTTTGCAAAAGTACGAAAAAAGGTTTAAAGTAAACGTTTCTCGCATAAAATATGTAACTTTGCCAAAGATTTTTGCACTTTTACTTACTCGACTGTGATATGGGAAAAATCATTGCTTTAGCCAATCAAAAGGGAGGAGTGGGAAAAACCACCACCACCATAAATCTGGCAGCCTCGCTGGCAACGCTGGAAAAGACGGTTCTTGTTGTTGATGCCGACCCCCAGGCCAACGCCTCAAGCGGATTGGGTGTCGACATTAAGGAGGTGGACTGCTCTGTTTACGAGTGTATCATCGACCATGCCGATGTGCGCGATGCCATCTATACCACCGACATATCGGGCCTCGACATCATTCCCAGCCATATCAACCTTGTGGGTGCTGAGATTGAAATGCTCAATCTGCCTAACCGCGAGAAGGTGATAAAGAACCTATTGGGCACGGTGCGCGACGAGTACGACTACATACTTATCGACTGCAGCCCGTCGCTCGGCCTCATCACCGTAAACGCCTTGACGGCCGCCGACTCGGTTATCATCCCTGTGCAATGCGAATACTTTGCCTTGGAGGGTATCAGCAAATTGCTGAACACCATCAAGATTATCAAGAGCAAGCTGAACCCGCACCTTGAGATTGAGGGCTTCTTGCTCACCATGTACGAC
>CAKQFW010000114.1 GCA_934230965.1 uncultured Prevotella sp. | reverse complement strand
TATAATATATATTTATGTTTTCTGGAATTATAGAAGAGATGGCAACCGTTGTTGCTATCGAGAAAGATCAAGAGAATATCGACCTCACCCTGAGTTGTTCATTCACATCACAATTAACGATTGATCAAAGCGTTGCACATAATGGTGTATGTTTAACCGTTGTGCGTAAAACCGATGATACATATACCGTAACCGCAATGAAAGAAACCCTTAACCGTTCAAATCTGGGTTTACTGAAGGTAGGCGATAAGGTGAACGTTGAACGCTCAATGATTATGAATGGACGTCTTGATGGCCATATCGTACAAGGACATGTTGACGAAACCGCTGTATGCACAGCAGTAGCCGATGCACAGGGTTCTACCTATTATACATTTAAATATAAATTTGATAAGGAAATGGCTAGCCGCGGTTATTTCACTGTTGATAAAGGTTCTGTTACCGTAAATGGTGTTTCGCTCACCGTATGCAATCCTACAGCCGACACCTTCAGTGTAGCCATTATTCCATACACCCATGATAACACAAACTTTGGCTACATAAAAGAAGGCGATGTGGTGAACATAGAGTTTGACATCTTAGGCAAATATATTGCTCGCCTCAACACCCTTACAAAAGAATAAGGAGTATTTTGTGGGTAAAGATAAAGAAAAGTAATTCATTGTCGGCTATTTTTAGTAACTTTGCATCTGTTTTAATGCAAAGACAACATATGTATGAGTGATAATAAACAAGCGGCCCTGCGACTGGGCACACGACCCATAGGCGAACTGCTAATGCAATATGCCATTCCGGCCATTATTGCTATGACAGCCTCATCGCTATATAATATGGTAGACAGCATTTTCATTGGACAAGGAGTAGGTCCGATGGCCATATCAGGTCTTGCCATTACCTTTCCTCTAATGAACCTTTCGGCTGCTTTTGGTGCCGCTGTTGGCGTTGGCGCTTCAACATTCATCAGTGTAAAATTAGGACAAAAAGACTATAAAACAGCGCAACACATATTGGGAAACACCATGACACTGAACCTGATTACAGGTTTGTCGGTAGGTCTTATTATATTGTTGTTGTTAGACCCTATCTTGAAGTTTTTTGGAGCCAGTGAACAAACCTTGCCTTATGCACGCGACTACATGGTTGTAATATTATTAGGCAATGTGGTTACGCACATGTATTTTGGTCTGAACTCCGTGCTAAGAGCTGCAGGAAAGCCACACCACGCTATGTATGCCACGATATTCACGGTAATACTAAACACAGTGCTTGATCCTTTGTTCATTTGGACTTTCAACATGGGTATACGGGGTGCCGCCTATGCCACCATTTTGGCGCAATGCATTGCTTTAGCGTGGCAGCTTATAATTTTCTCAAACGAACGCGAATTACTGCATTTCAAACGCGGAACATTCCGCCCTGTAGGCTATATCATTCGAAACATAATTGCAGTAGGTTTGTCACCTTTCTGCATGAATGTTTGTGCTTGTATCGTCGTTATCTTTATCAACAACCGCATGTTAATGTATGGAGGCGACATGGCCGTTGGTGCCTATGGCATTGCCAATAAAGTGGCTTTTATATTCGTGATGATTAACATGGGCGTAAACCAAGGCATGCAACCTATTGCAGGTTATAATTATGGTTCGCGACAATTTGATCGTATGTTACGTGTACTAAAGTACGCCATCATAGCTGCTACGATAGTAATGACCACAGGATTTGTTATTGCAATGACTATTCCTGAACTTTGTGCTCGACTTTTTACCACCGATGCTACGCTCATTAGCATGTCGGCTAAAGGCATACGCTACACCATGATTATGTTCCCCGTTGTGGGATACCAAATGGTTATATCTACCTTCTTCCAAAGCATTGGAAAAGCAAAGATAAGCATATTCCTCTCGCTATCACGCCAGTTGCTTGTTCTTCTGCCATTATTGGTCATCTTACCTCCCCTACTTAAGATTGACGGTGTATGGCTGGCAATGCCTGGAAGCGACCTTATAGCAGCCCTCATTGCTGCATGGACTATGATGGTATATATGAAAAAGTTTAAAAAGCAAATGGCATGAAACGCATAGGCATCATTAGTGATACACACGGCTATTGGGACGATAAGTATCTACACTACTTTGAGTCGTGCGACGAGATATGGCACGCTGGCGACATTGGTTCTACTGAATTAGCAGAACGTCTGGCACAGTTTCGCACATTCAGAGCCGTATGTGGCAACTGTGATGGTGGTGACCTACGCCTCATGTATCGAGATATCTTACGCTTTAAGTGTGAAGATATTGATGTGCTTATAAAACACATTGGCGGCTACCCTGGCAACTATGATCGGAGTATACGCTCGACACTATACGCATCGCCACCCCAACTGTTTATCAGTGGACACTCTCATATACTTAAAGTGCAATATGACCCTACCTTGCGTTTGTTACATATAAACCCAGGAGCAGCTGGTATACAAGGCTGGCATAAGCAACGCACTCTGGTACGTCTTACCATTGATGGTGCAAAGATGTCTGATTGCGAAGTAATAAATTTAGGACTTCCGCGTTAATTATTCAGACACATACTGTTTTTAATAAATTATTGCATTAGAACAAAAGTAAAAGAAACATCATTATTTCTAACTGATACATAAACCAGAAACAAGATGAAAAAGATTCTGTTATTAGGTTCAGGTGAACTGGGCAAAGAATTTGTCATTGCAGCCAAACGCGCTGGGCAATACGTCATTGCGTGCGACCGCTACGAGTGTGCTCCTGCCATGCAGGTAGCTGACGAAAGCGAAGTGTTTAACATGCTTGATGGCGACGCGCTGGATGCAGTGGTAGAACGTCATCATCCCGACATCATCGTACCTGAAATTGAGGCCATACGCACTGAGCGTCTTTTCAAGTTTGAAGAAGAAGGCATACAGGTAGTGCCAAGTGCAAGGGCCGTCAATTATACCATGAACAGAAAAGCTATACGCGATTTGGCAGCAAAAGAATTAAACTTACGCACAGCCAAATATTTCTATGCCAAGACATTAGAAGAGCTAAAATCTCATGCAAAGGAGATTGGTTTTCCTTGTGTCATCAAACCTCTTATGTCGTCATCGGGTCATGGACAGAGCATTGTTAAAGAAGAAAGCCAGTTAGAGCAAGCCTTTAATGAAGCAATGGAAGGAAGCCGCGGCGACGTAAAAGAAATTATTATTGAAGAATTCATACATTTCGATAGCGAGTTTACCTTGCTCACCGTCACACAAAAAGATGGTCCTACCCTTTTCTGCCCACCCATCGGTCATGTTCAGAAAAATGGCGACTATCAAGAAAGTTGGCAACCATTCGCCATTCCGGAAGACGAATTGCGCAAAGCCGAAGACATGGCAGAAAAGGTAACACGTGCTTTGACAGGTGCTGGCATCTGGGGCGTAGAGTTCTTCTTGACAAAATCGGGAGAAGTTATCTTCTCTGAACTATCGCCACGTCCACACGATACTGGCATGGTAACGTTGGGTCACACCACCAACCTGTCAGAGTTTGAGTTACATTTCCGTGCTATAATGGGATTGCCCATTGCAGGCATACATCTTGAGCACGCTGGAGCCAGCGCCGTTATCTCAGCAAAAGAAGAAGCCGATCACGACCCTACATACAACCTGATAGATGCTCTGCGCGAAGACTACACTCGTGTACGTATCTTCGGAAAGCATGTGCAACATCCTGGTCGCCGCATGGGTGTAGTATTGTGTTATGGTGATGTCGATGCCGACACAACGCCATTGCGCGAGAAGGCCAAACGTTTGGCCGCCACCATCATCAAATAGCGCAATTTTACACGTTACCTATAGTGCTACCCAATAGCACTATAGGTAAAAACGTCAATAATTTATAGCCTTAATTAGTGATATCTGTTTCTACAACGCATCTAAATCACATGGAAGAGAAGAAATGTCGAATCGTGGCATTGCCACGTATTGTTGACCCCCGTGGCAATCTCACTGTTGCCGAAGCACATAAGCAGTTGCCTTTTGCCATCAAAAGAGTTTACTGGGTATATGATGTGCCTGGAGGTGAAAGTCGCGGTGGACATGCTCACAAACAGTGTCGCGAGTTTATTGTAGCGCTGAGTGGTTCTTTCACCGTAACGATAGACGATGGCAATAATAAAAGTACGTTCCTATTAAATCATCCGTGGGAAGGCTTACTTGTGGAAACAAATATGTGGCGCACGTTAGATGACTTTTCATCTGGAGCCGTTTGCATGGTATTAGCTACTGACGAGTATGACGAAGACGATTACATACGCGAATACCCTGACTTTATTCATTATATAGAAACCTTATAACTGTTATTAAGACGATATAAAACGATATAATTAGTTGTTATAACAATATAATCAAAAAAACAGAGACAATATAATAGGCCATGGCGCTGACACAATGACAGGTAGGATGACAGAAGAAAAAGAAATCAGTTTTCTCGACTTGCACAAAATAACCTCTCTTCACGCTACAGAGATAGAGCAAGCCGTACAACGAGTAATAAACAGCGGATGGTATCTGCGTGGGCATGAAACAGAAATGTTTGAAAAAGCCTATGCCGAATACATTGGCACGCAATGGTGTATAGGCTGTGGCAATGGTTTAGATGCCTTAACCCTCATTTTCCGCGCCTACAAAGAAATGGGATTGATGCATGATGACGACGAGGTAATAGTACCTGCCAACACATACATAGCATCTATCTTAGCGATTACTCGATGCAACCTGAAACCTATCTTAGTAGAACCAGATATCACGACCCTTCAGATAGACGATAAAAAGATTGAAGCAGCCATCACCCCACGCACACGTGCCATTATGATTGTGCATCTGTATGGACGCTGTGCTTATACAGAAGTGATAGGGCGTATATGTAAAAAATACAATCTACGCTTGGTTGAAGACAATGCTCAAGCCCATGGTTGCATCTATCACGGTTCTGACACTGAACATGACGGTAAGCACACAGGAAGCATAGGCGATGCTGCTCACAGTTTTTATCCTACCAAGAATTTAGGAGCCTTAGGCGATGCTGGCGCCATAACCACCAACGACTCTGAGTTAGCGCGTTTGGTTCGAGCATTAGCCAACTATGGTTCTGAGAAGAAGTATGTATTCAATTATATCGGCATAAATAGTCGTATGGATGAAATTCAAGCTGCTGTATTGCGTATACGCTTACCCTACCTTGAACAAGAAAACGCTATCCGCCAAGCTCATGCTCAGCGCTATTACACCGATATAAACAACCCAAACATCCAGTTGTTGCCCGACTTGTATCTTGAACAGAATGTTTTTCATTTATTTCCCATTCTCTGCACGCGTCGCGATACTTTACGCAAATGGTTAGCAGAACATGGTATCCAAACAGATATTCACTATCCCATACCGCCTCATAAACAGCAATGTTATAAAGCATGGTCGCAACTGGCACTACCTATCACTGAGCATATACATCAGTGTATCTTGTCATTGCCAGTCAGTCAGGTGCTTACCAATGATGAGCAAGCACACATTATACATGCCATTAACACATTTAAATAACATGATACAAACGTCCAGCCAACTCGCAATTCAAGAAACGCAAGCCGGAGCATATGCTCAGTTGTTTCCGCAAGTTCCACATATATATAACAGTGTAGAATTCAATGAGCTTAATCGTCACAAGGCAGAACAATTGCACTATCTTGTAATGGCCGACACGAAGGTACGCTTTGGTATAATAGCCGGACAGCGTGGACATATTCTATCATCACCCTTTTCCGCCCCATTTGGCGGTTTTAACACCAATAGTGTTCAGCGCCTTGAAGCAATGGAGGCAGCATCTTCATTACTGAGAGGCTATGCTAGTGAACGCGGACTACAGACACACATCACCCTACCACCATTAGTTTACGCCTCTTCTCAGCTTTCAAAGTGGGTAAACGTATTGAGCCGTATAGGGCAAGCCATGACCATTGATCTCAGCTATTATATACCCCTCAATCCATACATTTCATACGAATCAATCATCACCTCAAGCGCACGTAACAAACTTCATCAGGCCTTAAAGCATCCGTTTGTTCTCACTAAGTTGAACAGCAAAAACCCTGACGACGTAGCTCGTGCCTACAACATTATCAGCAAGAACAGAGCCGAACATCAATATCCGCTACGCATGAGTTTTGAAGATGTTATCAAAACCATTAAGATAGTAAATGCTTCTTTCTTTGTGCTATCAGTTGATAACATTGATGTTGCCGCTGCACAAATATATGATGTCTGTGACAAAACCGCCCAAGTAATATATTGGGGCGACTTAAAAGCATATGCCCATCTTCGCACTATGAACGTGTTAGCAGCCTTATTATACGATTATTACAATGAAAGAGGGTACACACTGTTAGACATAGGGCCTGCTACTGAAGACGGAGTGCCTAATTACGGGCTTTGTTCCTTCAAAGAAGACATTGGCTGCCAAGCATCGCCCAAATATTCATTCATCTTATAACATGAAATCAGAATACGCAATAAATCAATATAAGCAAGATATCGGCTCTCACGTCTTTTATTAAGATTTTACATCTTTTACTGACATACACAACAGAATTGTTGTATATTCGAAAAGTTTTGTGTAAGTTTGCAATAAAATTTTTCAATTATTCACAGGATGAAGGCCATCAATCAGACGGAAATAATCATCGCATTAGGATCAAATATTCAAGCAGCCGAACATATAGAAC
>CAKQFW010000113.1 GCA_934230965.1 uncultured Prevotella sp. | reverse complement strand
CGAGCCACTGGCCACGTCGGCACCCTCGTCATGGCAGGCGGCATAAAGGCGCGGCAGGTCGTTGGGGTCGTGGCTAAAGTCGGCATCCATCTCAAAAATATAGTCGTAGCCATGCGCTAAGGCCCACTTAAAGCCAGCTATATAGGCGGTGCCGAGGCCCAGTTTTCCGCTACGCTCAATGATGAACAGGCGGTCGGCAAACTCGTCGGCCATGAGCCCCTTCACGATAGCGGCCGTTCCGTCGGGCGAGCCATCGTCGATGACCAGAATGTTGAAAGCCTTCTCCAGCCCCATCACGGCGCGGATAATCTTCTCTATATTTTCCTTCTCGTTATACGTTGGTATGATAACGATGCTGTCGCTCTTGTTCATATCTTGTGTGATATATTATGATTGAATGTTAGTGTCGATAATTGATACATGCAAAAGTAAGACAAAAATATGACAGCATGAAATAAAGCACTGCATATTTTAGATATATTTACGTAAATAATAACTTTGTTGCACAACTTTTTTGTAACTTAGTAGCCAAATTAAAATCAGGAACATGTCAAATAGCATACTTCACACCTTGCGCGAGCAGAAAAACATGCGTATGAAGGGAGGCCTGTATCACAAAATACAAAATAAAGAGAAGAAAGAAAAAAGATGGAATTAGAAGATATTAAAGAACGTTTGCGCCGTCACGACGGCCTATCAAACACCCTTGGCATGAACTTTATCTCAACCCCTGACCCGAACCAGTGTGTGGCCAGCATGAAGGTAGACGAGCGTAACAAGCAGCCCTTCGGCTTCTTGAGCGGTGGTGCCTCGCTGGCGCTGGCCGAGAATGTGGCGGGCGTAGGTTCGATGGTGCTGTGCCCAGGCAAGATTTGTGTGGGCATAAACGTGAGCGGCGAGCACGTAAAATCGGTGCTCGAAGGCGACACCGTAACGGCATACGGCCGACTGCTGCACCGTGGCAAGACGCTGCACGTGTGGCATATAGAGATTAAAAACGAGAAGGGCGAGTTGGTTTCTTCAGTACAGGTAACCAACTTTATCATGAAGGGCAAGGAGGAGAAATGAGTTGTTTCGCCCTTTACCGCCTGCCACACAAGCACCAATACCACCGCTTAGTGCAGCACGACGACAATGCGCTGCAGCTGCCTTCGGTGGCCGAGGTGGCGCAATGTCGAGGCTTCGTGCTGGCACCCTTTGAGGTGTCGGCACAACAACCTGTGGTGGTTATTCGCCCCGACGAAGAGACGGTGCACGACATACCCGCCGCCACCGATGCGGGATGGGGCAACGTAACAACTCTTGATGCGGCAGAAGAACAGCAGATATATGGTATCGACTTCCGCAATTTTCATGCTCAGCTGTGCCAGGGCACGTTCAAAAAAATAGTGTTGGCACGCTGTTCTGAGATGGAGGCCGAACAGGAAGGCTCCATCGAAGGCCTCTTCATCAAGGCTTGTCACGCCTACCCACGCCTGTTTGTGGCGCTGGTGTCGGCTCCACAATGCGGCACTTGGCTCATGGCTACGCCCGAAATTCTGTTGCAAGGCGATGGAAACGAGTGGCACACCATGGCGCTGGCGGGCACCATGAAGCTATCAGGCCCCGCCACTGACTTTGACACACCGGGCGGACACACACAAGCCACCGACATTGTATGGAGCGAGAAAAACCGCTTTGAACAACGTTTCGTGGCCGATTATATTGAAGAGTGCATCGAACAGTTTACGCCATCGTTCTCGGTTACCAACCCCTACACCGTGCGCGCCGGCAACTTGGTGCATCTGCGCACCGACTTCCACTTCACCCTACCCCACGCTTCAAGCCTCGGCGGACTTATCAACGCCTTGCACCCCACGCCCGCTGTATGCGGCATGCCCAAGGCCGACACCTTCAGGTTTATCACCAACAACGAGAGCCAACCGCGACACTACTACAGCGGTTTTGCAGGAGTGATGAACGCCAATGGACCTACCCACCTGTTTATATCGCTGCGTTGTATGCGCATCGAGGGGCGCCACTTCTGGCTGTATGCGGGCGGTGGTCTGCTACCCGATAGCCGAGAGGAAGACGAATGGAACGAGACAGAGGCGAAAATGGAAACGATGCGAGGCGTGTTTTGAAAAGGAAAAGTGAAAAGAGAAAAGTGAAAAATCCTATAGCCTTCTTTTAAAAGACCTATAGTCTTCTTAAAAAAATCCTATGACCTTCTTAAAAAAGAGAAGGCAATATGAATAATAATCGGGAAAAGAAATAGATGTTTAGCAACAAAGAAAATATAAATATCCTTACGGCGTTGCTCATTAAAAAGGGCGTTACACACGCCGTGGTGTGCCCCGGAAGCCGCAACGCCCCCATCGTGCACAACCTGAACGAGGCCGATAGCATTACGTGTCATCCCGTAACCGACGAGCGGTCGGCTGGCTTCTATGCCATCGGCTTGGCACAGGCTACGGGCCAACCCGTGGTGGTATGCGTAACATCGGGCTCGGCACTGCTGAACGTGGCACCCGCCGTGGCCGAGGCTTTCTACCAGCATATACCGCTTATCGTGGTGTCTGCCGACCGTCCACAACAGTGGATAGGGCAACTTGATGGGCAAACGTTGCCTCAACCAGGCGCCTTCGGCACAATGGTGCGACGCTCGGTGCAGCTGCCCGAACCACACAATGACGAGGAACGCTGGCTGTGCCGCCGACTGATAAACGAGGCACTACACCTGTGCACCTGTCGTCAGGCAGCGCCCGTACACATCAACGTGCCCATCACCGAGCCGCTGTTCTCGTTCAACGTAGAGCTGCTACCACAGGTATCACTATACCGCTCGCACAACATCAACACCACACCATGCACCATTAATGGGGCGCTGCAGCCCTTCTTTGCGGCCCAAAAGCCCATGATTGTGATGGGACAAACGGCTAATGGCGTGGTGAGCGACGCCACACTGCGCTCACTATCAGCCCGCTTTGTGGTGCTGGCCGAGCCGCTATCAAACAGCGGATACACAGTAATTCATGCCGACGAGGCGGCCCGCCTGTTATTGAACGACAAGAATAACATAGGCGAAATGATGGGTCGCAATGGCGAAACAGTGGGGTGCAATGGCGAAACAATAGGCTGCAATGACATAACAGCGGCCGACTTCTTACCCGACTATGTGCTGTATCTCGGCGATACCCTCGTGAGCAAGGCGCTACGCCAACTGCTACGACGAGCAAAGGCCCCTACCTGCCTCGTCACCCCCGACGCCTCTCAGGTGCCCGACCCGCTGATGACGCTGACCGACATCGTTGAATGTCAGCTTGATAAGATGGATGCGCTACTGGCTTCGCTCGCTGGCAACGAGGCAGTAACGCCTTCGGCCCACAACTTTCACACCCGCTGGCAAACGCTGCTGGCCCGCTGTGCCGACCATGCCGAGGGCTATGAGCCGCCCTACTCGCAAATGGCTACGGTGCGATATTTTGAGAGTCAGCTTGAAGATCTCGACATCAACCTACACGTGCATTATGCTAACAGTTCGGCCGTGCGCCTGGCCAGCATCTACGCTGCCCACCGTGTATGGTGCAATCGTGGCGTAAATGGTATCGAGGGGTCGCTGTCAACGGCAGCGGGTTTCTCGCTCGCCACGCCCGATATGGTGGTGTGCGTCATCGGCGACCTCAGCTTCTTCTACGACCAAAACGCGCTGTGGAACAGCCAGCTGCATGGCAACCTACGCATCATCTTGCTGAACAACCACAGCGGAGGCATCTTCTCCACCCTTCCCGGACTGGAGGCCAGTGCTGCAGCTCACGACATGGTGGCTGCCACACACAATGCCGACGCGCGTGGCATCTGCACACAAAACGACATTGGTTACCTAAAAGCTAACAACATCGACGAGATGCAACTGGGCATCGTAACCCTACTAACGCAACAAACCGACCGTCCCATGCTGTTAGAAGTGTTTACCCATGCCGACGAAGATGCCAAAGCAATGAAAGATTATTTGAGGTTTGAATTAAAAAAATGAATTAAACGATATGGCTACAAGAGAATGGAAAAAGATTGAGAATTTCGACTTTAAAGAAATTCTGTTTGAAGAATATAATGGCATTGCCAAGATTACCATTAACCGTCCGCGTTACCGTAACGCCTTCACACCGCGCACCACCTGGGAGATGTCGCAGGCCTTTGCATGGTGCCGAGAGGCGCAGCGCATAGGCGTAGTGATACTGACAGGCGCTGGCGACATGGCCTTCTGCTCGGGCGGCGACATGCACGTGAAAGGACGTGGCGGATATGTGGGCGACGATGGCGTGCCCCGACTGAACGTGCTCGATGTGCAGAAGCAGATACGCTCGCTGCCGAAACCCGTTATCGCCATGGTAAACGGTTATGCCATTGGTGGCGGACACGTGCTGCACCTGATGTGCGACCTTACCATTGCCAGCGAGAACGCCATCTTCGGACAAACAGGCCCCAAGGTAGGGTCGTTTGATGCAGGCTTCGGTGCCAGCTACTTGGCACGCATTGTAGGCCAGAAAAAGGCGCGAGAGATATGGTTTATGTGCCGCCAATACAGCGCCATAGAGGCCGAACGCATGGGCATGGTGAACAAGGTGGTGCCCTTCGACCGCCTGGAAGACGAGTGTGTAGAATGGGCCGAGACCATGATGGAGCGCTCGCCCTTAGCCTTGCGCATGATAAAAGCAGGCCTCAACGCTGAGCTCGACGGGCAGGCAGGCATACAAGAGTTGGCGGGCGATGCCACCATGCTCTACTATATGCTTGACGAAGCACAAGAGGGCGGCCGCGCCTTCCTTGAAAAGCGCAAGCCCGACTTTAAGAAATATCCTAAGTTGCCATAACCGTTTACCCACGTTTTGGCATGGGCCAACATCATCTTGGACCCTCAACAAAAAGAGCTATTATGACATATCATGTAATGATTACGCCACGCACGCTGCACTTTAAGCAGCCTGCCGGCACATCACGAGGGGTGTATACCACGCGCCAATCGTGGTTTATCACCATCACATCGCCCGACGCCCCCGACCGCAAAGGCGTGGGCGAATGTGCGCCTCTGCCCGACCTGAGCTGCGACGCTATACCCGAATATGAGCGAATACTGACCTCAATATGCAACATGTTTGGCCTGACAGGCAAGCTGAACCATGACATGCTGCGCCCCTATCCCTCGATGCTGTTCGGACTGGAGACGGCACTGCTAAGCTTTGAGCGAGGCGGCGACCAACTGTTCGACACGCCCTTTGCACGTGGCGAAGAAGGAATACCCATCAACGGACTGGTGTGGATGGGCAACTATGACGAGATGTTGGCTCGACTTGAAAGCAAGATGAAGGAGGGATTTAGGTGCGTAAAACTAAAGATTGGCGCCATCGACTTTGACAAAGAGCTCGACCTGATACGCCATATACGCTCGGCCTTTACGAGGGAGCAGATAGAGCTGCGCGTAGATGCCAACGGTGGTTTCACGCCCGCCGACGCCATGAGTCGCCTGGAGCAGTTGGCAAAATACGACATACACTCTATCGAGCAGCCCATACGTCAGCACCAATGGCCCGACATGGCACGGCTGTGCAAGGAGACGCCGCTGCCCATCGCCCTTGACGAAGAGCTGATAGGCGTAAACATTGTGTCGATGAAAGAGCATCTGCTCGACACCCTTCGCCCGCAATACATCATCCTGAAGCCGTCGTTACACGGCGGCATGTCGGGTTCGAGAGAGTGGATACGCATGGCAAAAGAGCGCGGCATAGGTTCGTGGATAACCAGTGCCTTAGAAAGCAACGTGGGCCTAAACGCCATCGCCCAGTTTGCTTCTGACGTGTATGGCCCTGCCATCACCATGCCCCAAGGCTTGGGCACAGGCATGCTCTTCACCGACAACATCCCCATGCCACTGGAGATTAAGGGCTACCAGCTATGGAGACAAAAATAATTATAATCAAAACGACATTGAACAACGATTGAGAAAACGGACAACATCAGACAACAATTGTTGTCTGATGTTGTCCGTTTTCTTAATTATTGTCCGATGTTGATGTTCCTTTTTACAAATCAATACGCCTCACGATATTTATTTTCGTCTTTATCGTTGAGCATTGATAGATAACTTTGGTATCGGCTGGCAGCAATGTAGTGGTCTTCAACGGCCTTGATAACAGCGCAGCCAGGCTCATGCGTGTGGGTGCAATTATTAAAGCGGCAGTCTTTAGAGAAGCGGAAGATTTCTTTGAAGAAGCCAGATATCTCTTCGGGCTCCATGTTAAAGGTGCCGAAACCCTTGATGCCCGGCGTGTCGATGATATATCCGCCATTGGGCAACTGTAGCATCTCGCTGAAGGTAGTGGTGTGCATGCCCGTATTGTGCGAGTCGCTAATTTCGGCCGTGCGAAGGTTTACGCCCGGCAAGATGCGGTTGATGAGTGTCGACTTGCCCACACCACTGTTTCCGCTGAGCAGCGTAATTTTATCGTGCAGCAGCGGCAACAAAGCGTCTACGCCGTCGCCCTTTTCGGCCGAGATAGCCACACACTGGTAGCCCACAGTTTCATACAGCGTCATCATCATGTCTTGATAGTGGCGCTCTTCTTCAGATAGCAAGTCGGTTTTATTAAACACCAGCACCACGGGCACGCTGTAAGCCTCGGCCGAAGCCAAGAAGCGGTCGATGAATTTGGTAGAGGTTTGAGGATAATTGACTGTAACAATGAGGAAAGCCTGGTCTACATTGGCCGCAATGATATGGCTCTGCTTACT
>CAKQFW010000112.1 GCA_934230965.1 uncultured Prevotella sp. | reverse complement strand
AGATAACACCGTTTGCACCACGTACACCATAAATAGCTGTGGCAGATGCATCTTTAAGAATACTCACCGTTTCAATTTCATTAGGGTCAAGACCGTTATAGTTAGGGCGCTCTACGCCGTCAATCATCACAAGCGGAGCAGTATTGTCTGAAAACGTACTGACACCACGAATTAACAATGTAGAGGAGTCTTCGCCAGGAGCACCACTTCGCTGCATAGCTATCAAGCCAGGCATCTTACCCACCAGCATATTACTGATGTTTGCCTGTGGAGTTTGCACCAAATCTTTTGTTGTTACAGAGGCAATAGCGCCAGTAACAGTTGCTTTTTTCTGTGTGCCATAGCCAATAACCACAACCTCGTTCAGCGACTGAGCCTCATCTTCATTTAGGGTTATCTTTAAGTTTGATGATCCTTTTACTGAAACCTCACGTGTTGTAAAGCCTAAATATGAAACTAACACCGTGCTATTTGCTGGTACTTCTAATGAAAACTCGCCACGAATATTTGTTACAGTACCTATCTTTGTACCTTTCACAAAAATACTCGCGCCCATGATAGGGGTTCCATCAGCTTCACGAACAAGACCCGATATTTTATTCATATTGGGCATTGTTTGTTCGGTTTCATCAACAAGTTTCGCTTTCTTTTGCTTCAAACTACCGTTTTTGTCTCTCTTTTTGTGCAAGACAATGGTGTTATTGTTAAAAGAATACTGTATACCAAAGGGAGAAAACACTTCAGACAATGCTTTCTCTAATGGCCAGTTTTTACAGACCAATGTGACTTTCGTCTTAGGATTAAGCACACTGTTACGATAGACGAACGTGTAATTCGTTTGTTTTTCCACTTGCCGAATAAATCGACGCACTTCTTCATTTTGAAGATTTAGGGTTACATTTCCGCGCTGCGCCTGTATAATCATAGGCACCAATAGTAGCCATGTTAAGGCCACAAAGCGCAAAATGCAATTTCGGTTACTGTTTAAATTGTTTGTCATCTTATTTAGGTTATATATGTCATCTCTACATTATTCTATTATAATATGCTCATGTTCCATTCGATATTTAAAACCATATTGCATACTCAACGAGATTAGCACACTCTCTAAGGTTTCTTTATAAAAAGATCCGGTTAGTTTATCATTAGCTAAGTGCTGATTGCGTAGTTGAAATTTCACGCCATACCAGTTTTCTATTTCTTGAAGCACTTTACTAAATGGTAGGCTATTGAAAGCCAAATATCCATCTTTCCATCGTGCATCGGTCAATCCATCATTATCACATATCGTGATTTGGTGAGACACAGGCCTATAAATTGATTTCTTACCAGGTCTAAGTTGGTAGTCTTGTAGTAACGAATCAGACGATAGTTGAACAGCGCCCGAGAACAGGGCCGTTTCAATAGCATCTTCATTCAAACGTACATTAAACTGCGTTCCCAACACTTCTATTTGCATATCATTAACATGAACGCGGAAAGGACAATTGGCATCTTTGGCTACATCAAAATAGGCCTCACCTTTCATCAATACCACTTCACGATGTTTTTTAGGTTCTACATCGTAGCGCAATTGGCTATTTCCGTTAAGAGTTACGCTGGTACCATCTGGTAATGTTAACTTGCTCTTATTTCCTGGTAATACACTTACATAAGTATAGTTTGGTGTTGGCGCTGTCGACGATGTTAGCCACCAATAGCTACCACCCACTAAAGCAACTATTAACACCAGCAATGAAGCATAACGCAAACACTCATAAGCCAAAGCATACAACTTCTTTCTTTTTATTTTGGCATGTATATTTTTCAACATTCTTTGCTGGGTTTCGCAATTCATCTTTGCCGTTTCGGCTGTCATTGAATAGTTGTCACACATGAGGTCCCACAGTTCCTCATCTGAAACTGTAGTTACATCATGCTGCAACTGCTCAAAATCTGCCTGAGATAACTGCCCCGACAAATACTGCTGATATAATTCTTCTATTCGGTTTTCCATACAATGTTCGCTTCTATTATTAAATACGTAAAGATATAATGGCAATACCTAAAAATAACACTTGTTAACGTTTCACGTTATACATATTGGATTTCTACCTAATGTCTATGAAGATATTGGCCATTGTTTTAATGTTTTAATGAAAAGAATAAAGACACCGAGAATGTTATTTTTTCAATTCTTTTCTAAATATTTTAAGTGTAGATGTTAGATAGTTTTTAACTGTTTGTGAAGACAAATGCAATGCTTTAGCAATTTCATTGATGGGCATGTTCTTTTCTCTACTCATTTCGTAAATCTGACATGCCCGCTTGGGCAATCGTTTTTTCGTTTGTTGCACACGGTCAATGAATTCATGACAATCAATTTGTTCTTCTACTGTTGGATAGGTTGATACCTTTTCACAAGCCTTATGATAATCTTCAAAGTCGATGCGTGCTATCTGCTTTCTGAAAGTATCAATAATCTGATTTCGCGCTATCGTATAAATCAATGCTTGAATATTTCCATTGCTATCTAATTGTTCGCGCACGTTCCATAATTTTAGAAATGTTTCTTGAACAATATCTTCAGCAATAGTGCTATTTTTTATTTGGGCAAATACAAAGCTGTATAGGTTGTTTGAATATTGTATATACAATCTTGAAAAAGCGTCATACGAGCTTTTCTTCAATTGTTCGATATTTTCATAATTATTCTGTTCCATTTTAACAAGTAGTTTTTAATAATCACAGAATTTTATTAGTTGTCGTAGATAATGGTTTAATAAGATATATACGTAAAGGCAAACTGACAGTACCGAAAAGACAACACTTATTAACACTTTTCGCTTTAAGTTTGTATTCACGATACTTCCACATAACACTCTTTCTATCAATGTTACTCTCTCCATGTGCAAAAATAAATGTTATATATTGCAAAGTTATTATGTACTGATGTATATAACACTAATATAGCAAATGAAATAATTTAAGAAATAGTAGGGGCACAACAATATTGTTCTAACATATTATTATCATACTGTTTTATACGTTTTGGGCTTTTAATGTATGGACAAAAAAAAGGGGCTCCGCTGAGTCCCAATCTTTTTTGTTAACCTTAAATCTAATACCATGAAAAACATTGCAAAGATAAGGATATCGGCGATAATTGCCAAATATTTATCATAGTATTTTTCATCATCACATGGGCATTTTGTTTTATTTAATAATTACCGATGCCATGTGTTAACGTATGTCATTAAGAGGCGTTGCATCGTGACCAGCGCCTTACGGCAGCATCACTACCCCCTCTTGCCGCATGCCATCCATCTTTATGCACAGTGGCTTTTCAAAGCGCACATGACGCACATACTGTGTTTCATCAATGGCAGGCATGGCATCAAGAATGTCTTTGCGGAACAAACCTTGTTGCGCGTTAGGATCGATGGTAAAATAGCCCACACCAAAACTTGTGAGGTTCTGAAAGAAGTGAGTGCCCTGACTGGGGTCTACGCGATAGTTTTTCAGTGCCACTTCGGCAATAACCTTTGCTGCACTGATGTGAGGCCACTTTACGGGTATGCCCAGCCACGGGTCGCTCGACCCCCATCTACCAGGGCCTACCAGCACATAGCCTTTGCCCTCGTTCAAGAACTTGCGGTTTACGGCCTCAATATCGTCGGCAATGGCGGGATTGTTCACCGCCGTAAAGTCGTCGTCGGTCTTCACATACACCACATCGCACACCTCGTCGCTGATGCCATGTCCCAGCGAGTTGTGTGAGCGCAACAGGCAGCGGCTGTCATCAATGGCAGCCACATCTTCGTCAAGCATCTGCTTAGCATCGACGATGGGGCGTATCTGCAAGAGGTAGAACTCGCCCGTGCGGTCGTTGTTCAGATTGCACGCAAACTCTATCTCAACAGGTCTACGCATGCTCTCGGCGCCACACTTCATAGCCAGCTGCAGCAGTTGCGGCAGTGGGAACACGTCTTGCTGCAGCACACCGCCAAAGGTGATAACCTTGCGTCCGCCATCATATATGCCATCACGTATCACGTTGTCATAGGGGTCGTAGGTAGATGCCAGATAGGTGATAGAGCCATCGTTTACCGCCTCCTTCACCTTTACCTTTACAATGTTAAAGCCATCGTCTACGGTAAAGTCGTTGCCCACGTGCGTGGTGTCGAGGGCATAGAAGCGCGTCTGTGTTTCGCGCAACGCCGTCTCCAGTTCGCTGGTTTGCAACACCTGATGCGGATGATAGGGCGACACACGCAACGTTTGTCCGCCATCAACAATATATTTGCCCAAGCCCAAGGCCAGCGACACAATGCCATCTTCGGTGCGCTCATCTCCAATAGGATAATAGTTGAGCGAGCGCAGCACACCCGAAATATTGGGATAGAAGCGCCCCTCATACTGTTTACCCACTACCTGTTGCAAGATAACGGCCATCTTTTCTTGGTCGATAACGTTGCTGGTAGCCATCATATACGCCTTCGAGTCTTTATAATATACCGACGCATACACACCCTTAATGGCACACGCCAACATTGATAGCATGGCATACTTATCGTCGAGCCAAGGTATCATATAGGTGCTATAGATGCCTGCGAAGGGTTGATAGTGGGCATCTTCGAGCAGCGAGCTCGAGCGTATGGCGATAGGACTATGTGTAGCCTCGAAGAAGGTAAAGAAGTCGGCAATGAGCGAGTCGGGCAACTGTGCCCGCAAGAAGTGTTTCAGTATTTCTTCGTCAGGAGCATCGCTCAGCGCTATCTGGTACAGGTTGTTCTGTTCCATAAAGCGGTCGAACACGTCGGTGCAGAGCACCACCGTCTTAGGTATCTGCACGCTCACGCCCGGAAACTGGTTAAAGTCGGGGTTACGTTTTATCACGCTATCAAGAAAAGCCAGACCACGCCCTTTTCCGCCCAACGAGCCTTCACCAATACGGGCAAAGTGCGAGTAGGCATCAAACTTCAGTCGGTCAAACACGGCCACCACGCCAATGTTTTTCATGTGGCGATACTGCACAATGGCATCAAAAATAATTTGTCGGTGCGCCTGCACATCTTTCAGTTTGTGCCACGTAACGGTTTTCAAGAAGGCCGACACGGGGAAGATGGCACGTGCCGACAGCCAGCGGCTCATGTGGTTACGTGAGATGTGGTAGAGCATCGAGTCGTCAGGAATCTTAAAGATATTATCTTGCAATTCCTTCAGGCTATGTATGCGCATAATCTCGGCCTTAGTTTTGGGGTCGCGGAAAATGAAGTCGCCAAAGCCCATGTGTTCTTCCATCATTCGGCGCAGGTCGAGACTCATCTTCTTCGAGTTTTTATCGACAAAGCGGAAGCCCTCGGCCTCGGCGCGCGCACGGTTTTCGCTCTCTGAGCTCTCTATGATAAGGGGCACATACTCGTCGCGGCTACGTATGGCGCGCAGCAGTTTAAAGCCCGCCTCGGCATCTTTCACGCCACCTACGGGGAAGCGCACATCGCTTATAACGCCCAGCGTGTTGGCCGCATACCGCTTATACAGCGCCATAGCCTCTTCGTAGGTACGGGCCAGCACCACCTTGGGCCTACCACGCATACGCAGTGTGGCCGTGTGGCGGTTTAGCGCCTCGGTAGCAAAGCGTTGGCTTTGTAGCAAAATATAATTGTAAAGGTTGGGCAAGATGCTGCTGTAGAACCTGATGCTGTCTTCAACCAGCATAATCATCTGCACACCATCTTCATGAATGTCGTGTTCAATGTTCATCTTGTCCTCAATAAGCTTGATGATAGAGAGGATGAGGTTGGTATTGCCGAGCCAGCAGAACACATAGTCGAAGATGCTGAGGTCTTCGTTCTGTATGCGGCGCGTGATGCCGTGCGAGAAAGGCGTGAGCACCACACAGTGAATATCAGGAAAGCCCTGTTTGATGTCGCGCGCCACACTGAAGGCATCGTTGTCGGCATTGCCAGGCATACATATCACCAGGTCAATATTCATGGTGCGCAAGATGCGGTATGCCTCTTCAGTGGTACTTACCTGTGTAAAGGTGGGCGGATAGCGTAGGCCCAGCTCCATATATTCGTTATAAATCTTCTCCTCTACTCGTCCGTCGTCTTCCAGCATAAAGGCATCGTAGGGGTTGGCCACGATAAGCACATTGTAGATACGACGCATCATAAGGTTGACGAAGGTAACGTCTTTCAGATAAAACTGACTAAACTCTTGGGGTATGTTGCTGTGCGGGTCGCTCATATCGTTTTCAGAAATGTGATGAAAGATACTGTTAGCACGTCATAGACATGCAACACTTTATTAAGATGATATTGCAAAAATAGGAAAAAAACTAAAAACACAAGCCCCAGATGCAAAAAAAATGATGCGAGTGAAATAAAAAAAGCCGACTCTGTGGCACGCCCCTTCTGTAATGAATGAGCGTTTACCACCGAGTCGGCCAGCATCAAGTTTTTTCTTACATTATTTGTTTACTATCTCTTGTGTTTTCAAATACTACTCCTCTCACCTTTTCAAATTCAATCGTTCATACCTTTAATTACCCCTTTGCTATTCATATCGTTAATTTCTGTATTCCTTATCGGCTGCCGAAACAATTAAACTGCATGAGCCACAGGTTGCGCTGCTCAAAGGCGGGGTCGTAGGTTTCGTACGAATCAACATCGAGGATGAGCTGTGTGGGCTGTTCCTTGCCTGTGATAGATGTCCAGTTAGCCAAACCTAAACCGTTGGGGTTGCCTGTCTTGATAAAGTTGGCATAATAGTTTATGAATTGGTCTGACACGCGGTAGTCGTCAGGTTGCCAGTCATACACACGGTTGGTGGGCAGTGTTGCCATGGCATATTCGATATCGGCCGAGTGGACAGCACCCTTGAAC
>CAKQFW010000111.1 GCA_934230965.1 uncultured Prevotella sp. | reverse complement strand
CGAACGATGCTGTCGCCCACGGTAGTGTGTATCTTTACTTTTGTTGACATATTTTTATTAGTTAACGAGTTGACGAGTGACAAGTTGACAAGGGGGACGAGTTCTTGCTTAGGCAAGCGGCAAAGCCGAGCGGACAAGGGGGCAAGCTATGATCTGTGGCAAAGCTGCCAAAAGGCTACGGCCGAGGCGGCAGCCACGTTGAGCGAGTCGACCTGATGCGACATGGGTATGCGCACTACATAGTCGGCCTGGGCTATGGTATCGTGAGGAAGGCCATCGCCCTCAGTACCCATGATGATGGCCAGACGAGGCTCGGCCATAAGTTGCGGGTCGTCGAGGGCCACCGACTTATCAGTAAGGGCCATGGCGGCTGTCTTGAAGCCGAGGGTGTGCAACGAGGTTAGCGGAGCATCAATCCACGTCCAGGGCAGGAGGAAGACCGAACCCATTGACACGCGCACGGCGCGACGGTTGAGGGGATCGCACGAGTTGGGGGTGAGCAGCACGGCATCGATACCCAAGGCAGCGGCCGAACGGAAGATGGCACCTATATTGGTGGTGTCGACCACATTATCTATTACCACCACACGGCGGGCATCGCGGCATACGGCCTCAACGGTGGGCATGGGTCTACGCTGCATGGCACACAGCACGCCACGGGTGAGCTTGTAGCCAGTGATGAGGGTTAGAAGGTCGCGCGAGCCTGTATAGACAGGCATCTCGGGATGACGGGCTATAATGTCGGCGGCGTCGCCTGTGATATGTCGCTCTTCGCACAACAGGGCCAAGGGCTGGTAGCCCGCATCAAGGGCCACACGTATCACCTTCGGGCTCTCGGCTATGAACAGTCCGTTCTCGGTTTCTACCTGATGGCGCAGCTGGGCTTCGGTAAGCGAATGAAAAATCTCAACACCAGGATGGTGGAGCGATGTAATGTTTATAATGGGCACGGTAGGGTTGCTTCTTAATATTATTGTTTTACGTTTTACAACTTTAAACAAGTATGGGTAGTAGCTTGTCTACTTGTCTACTTGTCTACTTGTCTACTGCCATGCAAAATTACACATTTTTCTGCAAGCAGCCAAATAATGGGACGGAGAGCACAAAAAAAGCAGACACTCCGAAGCGCCGCCATCATGAGGAAGCGGCACCGGAGTGTCTGTAGATTTGGTTCTTAGTTATCTTTTATGCGTGTGTTTGTATCTGGTATCTGTTTATTGTAAGTTTAATCTATGAAAATCGTTTTCTTCTTTTTTGCTTCGTTATCTTAGGTTTTCTATGCGGTTGCACCAGTTATGTAAGGATAGAAGGGGATTATTTACGGGCGGCGGCCATCTTGTCGGCCAGCACCTTCATCCAAAATCCTCCTATCACCGAGCGTGCCTTAAAGCCTACCATGAGGCCGGTCTTGGTGTCGTACCAATCGCTAATGGGCACACGCGACTCTGTTTCGTTGATATAATCGTATATCGGATCAACAAACTTCAAGAATGTCTTGTTGTCAGAGGCCATGGCCGCAGTCCACATTATCCAGTCGTTCTTGGTATAATCTTTTCTGACATCGAGGGGCAAGCCATACTTGTTCTGCTTGGTGAGATAGAACTTCACCTCTTTCTGCATGGCGTTGTTGGGGAAGATGTTGATGTTCCACAACTTATCCCACACCATATTATATTTCTGGCTCCAGGTGTTGGGGCGGTCGAAAGCCAAACGATAGTGGTTGCCTTCGAGAGCGGTCTGCTCCCATTGGGTAGCCATAGCACGGGCCTTGGCCATGTATTTATCGGCTGTAGCGGCATCGCCCTTGATGCGAGCCATCTCGGCAAAGCCTGCAACGCCCATAATAGCCTTGATAGAAAGGTTGGCGTTGTGAGCCCAGTGGCCAGCAAAGTCGTCGGTACAGAGCTGGTTGGCGGGGTCTTGACCATTGTCTACGAGGTAGTCGGTCCAGGTTTTCAGCAAGTCCCAATACTTGTCTACATAGTGGGTGTTGCCCTCAAGCTTGGCAATGGTAGCGGCCAGCGTTATCATATTGCCTGCCTCTTCAAGGGGCATATCGCCCCCATACACCTGACCGTTGGCCTTAGGATATTGACCCAGGTCGTGGGCAGCAAAGGGTTTGGTCCAGCGACCCGACAGGCTATAATCGAAGATAGAGGTCATCATGGCCTTTTGCAGTTCGGGGTTGTAAACAAGGAAGAGGGGCGCCTCGGGATAGGTGAGGTCGACGGTGTTGACGCAACCATTCGAGTTATTCTCTTTTGAGAAGAACAACAGGTTGCCATCTTTATCTTGGAACAGCTTATGGGCGGCGATGACGTGGCGGTATGAACCCGACAATATCTCGGCATACTTGGCATTGCCAGCAGCAAAGGCATCGTCGTAGAGCTGCTTGTCCCACTGGCGACAACGCTGCATAATGCTGCTGTAACTGCTGTTCAGCTTTTCAAACTGATCGAAAATGCTGACGTTGCCGTTATGAGCCCAGTAGCCCTTGTAGCGGTGGTACATATACTCGATATCTTCAATCTCGTCGTAACCGATAAGGGCATAGCTTGAGGCCTGGGACACAGAACCAAAATTGTGCATGTAGGCCAACGTGGGGGCGGTGGCGGGCTTGCGGCTCACCAGCTGGTCATGGCTCTTGGGCAAGGTGCCATAGGCTAAGAACGAGGCCTTGATGTCGGCATCTAAGGCAAGGCTCACCTCGCCATTGATGTTGGGCAGATAGAGGTAGCCCCAGTCAATGCAGATGCCATCGCCTGTCTTGGCAAGGATGGGCTGCTCAATGGTGCCGGTCTTCAGATAGGTAACGCCCTTATTGATAACGGTAGACGAAACGGTGGGCTGGTTGCTCTTATTAACGGCTAACAGGGTGCTGGCACCTAAATAAAACTGCACATCGTGGGCCTTGTTATCGGTAGAACGCACCTGATAAGATATGTAATTGACGGGCGATGACAAGAGGTCGTAATCGTTGATGAGCATGGGGGCGGTGAACACAACGTCGAGGTCGACGGGGCCACACGCAAAGGTGTAATAAGTAGAGGTGGCCAGCACGCTAACCGACTTCTGCTTAGCGGTTTGCACATCGGCATTGGGGGTGAGGATGTTGCGATAGAGGCCAAAGTCGGTATAAGCGCCACCCGTGGTGTTATGGCAATGGGCGGCTATAACGTTCTTGCCTTCTTTCAAGAGGCGCTTCAGGTCGGAGGTGAGATGAAGCTTTACGCCCTCGCGCCAGGTTTCGCCCGTATCGGCCACCTTGGTGCCGTTGATGTAAATTTCAAACACATCATCGTGCGAATACATCAGCCACAGGTCAGAAGAAAGGTCGGCAGAGGTGAGGCTAAAGGTGCGACGAACATAAAGGTCGCTGTTCTCGTCGCGCCAATGGGTGCGCACAAAGCTCAGGCCATCAGAGCCCCAAGCGGCTTGGCCTTCTTTCCAACCTTGGGCATTAAAATCGGGGGCTTGCCATCCAGCGTTTGGCGTCTGGCGAGTATATAGTCCGGTCCAAGGGCCTTCGTCGGCCATCGGAACAATGCTTTCTAATACAGAACGCTCGCTGGAACCCATGAAGCGATAGGTTTTACCATCAACGCGCAATAAGCCCTCAAGGGGTTTTTCATCGTTGGTCCAGTGGCGGGTGTCGCCGTCAGTAAGTTTATCGTAGGGCGACCAAATAGAGAAATAGGGATCTGACACAACTAAAGGCACCGAAGGCAACCTTAGCGCTGTGTTCTTGTAAGGTTTAAACGTTTCGGGGTTCTGCGCCAAAGCAGCAACAGAAGCAACGAACGCCAGCATAGAGATGAAGAGTTTTCTCATTTTCTTTTAATGTGTTTATAGTTATTAATATATTAATAAATTATCCTTGAACGCAATCTTAATGCCTTACAGAAATACTAACATTGCCTGTTGAGATGTGACTTTTATTATTCAGAAAAATTCAAACTGATTATTGAAACTAAAATCTTTTTATACACAATCACTGCGTATCGTTACCTTTTATCCTAAAAACTATTACCTTTTTATCTTTTTCCTTATGAAGAAATTTATCTTTTTCCTTATGAAGAAATATATCTTTTTTCATTTTGATGAATTTGGCTTTTGAAAGCCTATGAAGGGTGGAGGCCTCACGACTTCGCTCCCTCATGTTTGCACTGCAAAATAACTAAAAAAGAAGGAAACAGAATAACAATATTTGTTCAAAAAATACAAATATTCAACAATTGAACGGATTTTACTATTCATTGACCGATTTTTTACCATTGTACGTACATTTTTGCAAAGGCAATAGCAAAAAATAATGTAACTTTGTAAGAAACATCTGCAAAGAAAAAGGAAATGACAATATTTGATTTTATCAATAGCTGGAACAACGACGACTGCTGCCTACAGGTGCATACAAGCGGGTCGACAGGCAAGCCGAAGAACATGTTGGTGGAGAAAACGAGGATGATGAACTCGGCACGCATCACTTGCAACTTTCTGAACCTAAAGGCGGGCGACACGGCGCTGCTGTGCATGTCGGCCGACTATATAGCGGGCAAAATGATGATTGTGCGAAGCATTGAACGTGGGCTGTGCTTGGTAAGCGAGAAGCCTTGTGGGCATCCGCTCTCTGACGAGGCTCTGGCTACGGCCACATGGCTGAACTTTAAACGCACGTCGGCTAACAGCCTAAAGGCCACAATAACAGAAGAAGGCGCCTATCATCTTGATAATGATGGCGCGCAAATTGATAATGATGGCGCGCATCTTGATAATGATGGCGCGCAAATTGATAATGATGGCGCGCAACCCCTCTTCTGTTTTGCTGCTATGGTGCCCATGCAGGTGTATAACAGCCTACAGATACCCAAAGAGCGCGCTCGTCTGGCTCGTATCAAGCACCTTATTATTGGTGGGGGCGCCATTGACGATGCCTTGGCAGCTGAGCTAAAGACCTTGCCTAACGCGGTGTGGAGCACCTACGGCATGACCGAAACGCTGTCGCACATAGCGCTACGTAGGCTCAATGGGCCCGACGCCAGCAACTGGTACACGCCTTTTGACAGTGTGCAGGTGCAGCTAAACGAGGAGGGATGCCTGGTGATTGACGCACCACAGGTTACGCCCCACCCTATCGTAACTAACGATATTGCTGAGATTGAAACCGTGCCACACACGCGCTTTAAGATAAAAGGACGCAAAGATAACGTGATATGCAGCGGAGGAATAAAGATACAGATTGAAGAGGTAGAAGACCTCTTGCGCCCGCACCTTGCGTGCCCCTTCTTCTTGGCGAAAAAGAAAGATGAAAAGTTTGGAGAGATAGCGGTGATGCTGACCGAAGATGAACAGGTAAATAAGGTAGAAAATATATGCAAACAGGTGCTGCCTCGCTATTTCGCACCTAAAGAATATATATATGTAAATAAGTTGCCAATGACAGAAACAGGTAAGCCACGTAGAAAAATTTAACGGAATTTATTGGAAGCATGAAGGTTCCTTCTTCCAATAAATTCCGTTTATATATGGGCGTAAACGATAATTGTTTACAGCTATTCAGAAAGGCGTAAACGATTAACGTTTGCAGCTATTCAACAGGTCGGCCTTGCCTTCGTCAACAAGCTTTACAATGAGCTCACCAAACAAAGTGTTGGTCCAAGCAAACCATGGACGGGTAAACTTCTTCGAATTATTAACATTGAAGGATTCGTGCATGAAGCCAGTGTCGGCGTCGGTACGCATCAACATCTCTATGCACTGTTTGATTTCGGCATCATCGTTGCTGGTAAACGCCTTCATCATGATTGACATGGGCCATGCCATATCATAGCCAATGTGCGGGCCACCAATGCCTTCGCCATCTTTGCCTTTGAAGAAATAAGGATTATCCTTGCTCCATACAAAGCGACGGGTGTTCTGATAGATGGGGTCGTTAGCATCAACATCGCCCAGGTAAGGCATAGCCAGCAGCGAGGGAACGTTGGCATCGTCCATCAAGAAATGGTTGCCAAAACCATCAACCTCAAAGGCATAAATCTTACCATACTTGGGATGTTCTACCACAGCATACTTCTTCAGAGCAGCCTCTACCTCATTGGCCAAAGCGGTGCACTGGGCTGCAGTGGCAGCATCGTTGTTCACCTTGGTCAATATCTCGGCAGCCTTGCGCAATGACGATACGGCCATAAAGTTTGAGGGAACGAGGAACAAGAAGGTGGTGGCATCGTCAGAAGGACGGAACACTGAGGCAATGAGGCCAACGGGGTTTACGGGGTTGCCATAACCTGAGTTGCAAACAGTGTCGAGCTGGCGGTCGGTTCTACGAAGGAAGGTGTACGGACCCTTGTTCTCTTTGCGCTGCTGCTCGTGGAAGGTCTTCAACACATTCTTTACTGCCTCTTGCCATTCGGGACCAAACACTGAGGTGTCGCCCGTTACTTGCCAGTAATGGAAAGCCAAACGGATGGGATAGCACAATGAATCGATCTCGTATTTGCGTTCGTGCAACTCGGGCTTCATAGCGGTGCCGTCAGAGGCCCACTCGTTATCCTCAACAGGACCCATATTGAAAGCATTGGCATAGGGATCGATGTTGATGCACTTGAGCTGGCGAAGAATTACGCCACGCACCATCTTCTTCAACTTGGCATCTTTGTTGCAATACTGCACATAAGGCCATACCTGTGCGCCACTGTCGCGAAGCCACATGGCATGAATGTCGCCCGTGTAAACGAAAGTGTCGTCTTTGCCATCAAAATGAGCGGTGGTGTCGATGGTGTTTGGGTAGCAGTTTTCAAACATCCAAGCCAGATAGGCATTGTTTTTCAACAATTTCTTTACCTCTTTAATCTTCTTCTCAACAGCATCTGACACGAAGAGACGGTCGGCCTCAGCAGGGCG
>CAKQFW010000110.1 GCA_934230965.1 uncultured Prevotella sp. | reverse complement strand
TCGCGGCCTTCCTGCATCTCGCCGAGCTCGCTCTGCGACATGTTACCATACTTCTGCTCCCACTCCTTGATCTTACCAACGGCATACTCGTCAATAGTGAAGCCGATGTTTGTACAAGCAGCAAGGCCCTTGCTCTGAGCCAGCGAGTATATGTATTCGGCGTTGTCTACAGCCGAAGCCAGCTTAGGCATCTTGGTGGGTGTGCCCCAAGCAAAGTTATTTGAATAAGTCACGCGGGGTTTCTCGTTCTTTTTACCCTGCTTTGTGGTAATCAGGATAACACCCCATGCAGCACGAGTACCGTAGATAGAAGCCGATGCGGCGTCTTTCAATACAGAAATGGTCTCGATATCGTCGGGGTTAACGAGGTTGAGGCTGGGAACCTCAACGTTATCAACCAAGATAAGAGGAGCGGTACCTTCAGTAGCGTTCAATGAACCTACTGAACCACGCAGTTTGATGGTCGACTCTGTACCTACACCACCGAGGTTGTTGGTGATGGTCAGACCCGGGGTGATTCCCTGCAATGCTTTTGCTACGTCGGTGATAGGACGGCTTGCGATAGCCTCCTTAACGTTTACGTTTGCTACAGCACCAGTAAGGTCTACCTTTTTCTGAGCACCGTAACCTACTACTACCACCTCGTCGAGGTCGCCCATGTCTTCAGCGAGAACAACGCGCTGGTTCTTGCCTGTCAGTTTTACGTCTACAGTCTTGTAACCTACATACGAGATGCGGTATACTTTTCCTGCATCGCCTTTCAGGCTAACGTTACCGTCGAGGTCGGTGATGCCACCATTGGTGGTGCCGGGCTCAACAACGCTGGCGCCCATGATAGGCTCGCCTTTTGAGTCAACAACGGTGATGACCACTTTCTGCACCTGATTAGGAGCAAGGCTCTCAATGGCGCTGGCAGCCATAGCATTGGCTGTTAACACTCGCGCTGACGCTGCTTGAGCTGTGCTTACGAACAGTGCGCAAGCGACAGCCGCTGTGAGGACTTTTCCATTAAACGGAGGAGTCATCCTCATCTTTTTGTCTTCTCTTATCATACGCTATAAGGGTTGATGATTGAAATAAGTTAATAAATGTGTATGTTATATTACTAAAAAGCTAATTGATGGCTCTTATGTATTCTTTGTTTTGGTTTCACCTCATGTCGTGGGTCAGTATTGAGACAAAAGAATTGTGCATGTATATACATTAAATATACGTAGGTACACGCAGAACAAAGACGTTTAGGCATCTCGGTTCTTCTTCACATCGAATTGTTTCTTAAAAGATTGATTCCACGGTTCTACTGATTGTCAGACATTTAGTGGGGGTGTTAGCAAGTGGAGCGTTTAGGGGTTGTTTCGTAATAGTATTTCTTTTATTGTTGTCATCGGGCATCGTTAGCGGTGGGGGTGTGAGAATTGTTTTCCGCTTTGTTTGTGACCTCTCGTTGAAAATCACGATTGCAAATATAGTAATATTTTTTAATATTGTGCAATAGATATTCAATATTTTTTAATTTTTGCCCCCTTTTTCAACACTAATGTTATAGTTTGAAAAGTAGACATTACAAAAACACAGCCTAACAACCTGTGCATTGTGCTTTATCGCTGTGCACTATGCACAAATGTTTTAGACCTACCCATCAGTGTATAAAAAAGGCATTGAACAGTTATCCCGTTCAATGCCTTTATATTGATATTCGGTGTTGATGCTACACACGCGGTGCATCAAGCACAGAATAAATTAGTCAAGCCACTTTACGTAGCAGAAGTCCTGACGGTGCGGCAGGTTCTCGTTCTTCGGGAACATACGCACGCAGCTCTTGAATGAGCCAGCCACGTCGGGTTCGAAGGTAGCCTCGAAGGTGTAGTGGTTACCCTCCTGAGCCACCACCTTGAACGGACGCACGTTGAAGATGCGGTCGTTGCCATTCTCGTCCTTGGTGATAGATACCAACTCAAGACCGACAGCATCGTTCAAGCCAGCCTCGTCGATAACATAGCGCATGGTGTACTTCTTACCTGTTTCAGCACCATACAGTACCGAGTCGTCCTTAGACACTACGCGGATAGCATCCCAACGCTCAGCCACAGTCTCTTTCCACTGAGCAATGTCCTTAGCCAGGCGGTTATCGTTAGCCTCCAACTTGTGGAAACGAGCAGCCTCCTTGGTGTAGAACTTGTCATAGTAGTCGTCGAGCTGACGCTTCATTGTATAGTGAGGAGCGATGGTGGCGATAGAGTTCTTGATGGTCTTCACCCAGCCTTCGCTATAGCCCTTCTCGTTGCGGTCGTAGTAGAGAGGCAGGATATCGTTCTCGAGCAGCGAGTAGATAGTAGCGGCGTCGAGCTGATCCTGATAGCCCTGATTCTGATAGGTACGCTTCTCGGGAAGTGCCCAACCAGCACCCTCACGATAGCCTTCAACCCACCATCCGTCGAGCACAGAGAGGTTTACAACACCGTTCATCTCGGCCTTCTCACCAGAGGTACCAGAAGCCTCGAGCGGACGTGTAGGTGTATTCATCCAGATATCAACACCAGACACGAGACGACGAGCGAGCTGCATGTCATAGTCCTCAAGGAAGATAATCTTGCCGAGGAACTCAGGACGCTGGCTGATTTCGAAAATTTTCTTGATCAAGCCCTGACCAGCGCCATCGGCGGGGTGAGCCTTACCAGAGAAGAGGAACTGAACAGGACGCTCGGGGTTGTTCACGATCTTGGCCAGACGGTCGAGGTCGGTGAACAGCAAGTGAGCACGCTTATAGGTAGCGAAACGACGGCAGAAGCCAATCATCAGCGCGTTGGGGTTGATGCGCTCAAGCAGCGATACTACACGTGAGGGGTCGCCCTGGTTCTTCAACCATGTTTGTGTAAACTTCTCACGAATGTAGCTTGTCAGTTTCTTCTTCAATGCCATACGTGTCTCCCAAATCTCCTCATCGGGCACATTATAGATAGCGTGCCAAATGCTCTCGTTGCTCTGGTCGCTCATGAAGCTCTCATCGAAATACTTAGCATAGAGCTTGCGCCACTCGGTAGCTGTCCATGTGGGGAAGTGAACACCATTGGTAACATATCCTACGTGGTTCTCCTCGGGATAGTAGCCCTTCCAGATGGGTGAGAACATCTGCTGGCTTACCCAGCCGTGAAGCTTACTTACGCCGTTAACCTCCTGACAGGTGTTGCAAGCGAAGGTTGACATGCAGAAACGCTCACCGTGGTCGTCGGGGTTCGGACGGCCCATACCGATAAACTCGTCCCAAGAGATGCCCAGCATCTGAGGATAGCCACCCATATACTTGCCGAAGAGAGCCTCGTCGAAGTAGTCGTGACCAGCGGGCACAGGAGTGTGTACGGTATAAAGTGAAGAGGCGCGCACCAGCTCCAGAGCCTGGTTGAAGGTGAGGCCGTTCTTAACATAGTCGCATAGACGCTCGAGGTTGCACAGTGCAGCATGACCCTCGTTGCAGTGGTAGATATCTTTCTTGATGCCCAGCTTCTTCAGCATGAGCATACCGCCGATACCGAGCAGAATTTCCTGCTTCAGACGGTTCTCCCAGTCGCCACCATACAGTGAGTGAGTGATGGGGCGGTCGAACTCTGAGTTCATATCGTTGTCAGTGTCGAGCAGATACAGCTTCACACGACCTACGTTTACCTGCCATACATAAGCATGAACCTGATAGTTCATGTAAGGCACGTCAACAACAACGGGCTCACCCTTCTCGTCGAGCACGCGCTCGATGGGCAGCGAGTTGAAGTTCTGAGCATCGTAGTTAGCAATCTGCTGGCCATCCATGCTGAGCGACTGCTTGAAGTAGCCGTAGCGATAGAGGAAGCCGATGGCGCACATGTCGACATTGCTGTCAGAAGCCTCTTTCACATAGTCGCCGGCAAGCATACCGAGACCACCAGAGTAGATTTTCAGCACCTGATTGATACCATACTCCATACAGAAATAAGCCACTGAGGGGCGCTTCTTGTTGGGCTTTACATCCATGTAGGCGCGGAACATCTTGTAAACGTCCTTCACGCGCTTCATGATGGCCTTATCTTTTACGATGGCCTCTTTGCGCTCATAGCTCAAACGCTCGAGCAGCAACACGGGGTTGCGGCCCACCTCATCATAGAGTTTTGCGTCAAGACTTTCCCACATATCGCGGGCTTCATAGTTCCATGCCCACCACATGTTATGGGCAATCTCGTCAAGACACTTCAGCTGTTCAGGAAGTGTCGACTTGATACTAACTTCCTTCCACTGAGGAGCGTTAGAATAATCGGCTTTGATTTTCATAGATGATACTATTGTTGTTTTTTTTACGCTTAATGATATATTTTGTTCTTATGAAAGCGATGGCTCACGCTACCACATGGGCTTAAGCCTTGCGGGCAGCAGCCTTTGTTAGAGCGATGCTATACGCCTCTTCATAATACTTGATAAACTTGTTCCAGAGGGCCTTCTTCGACAGACGGCTGGCAGCCGTGCGCGTCTTGGTAACCTCGGCGGCGGGCAGTGCCGAATAAGCTGCAATGGCGTTACTAATGTCGTCGGCTACCTCATTATAATTGGTGTCGGTGCGGTGAACCACCTTCACGCCATCGGCCAGTTCGCCATCATGTCCTAACACACTGTTGGCCCACAAGCCAAAGCCAGCGAGGTCGGTAGTGATGCAAGGCACCTTAAAGGCCACAGCCTCAAGGGGAGTGTAGCCCCACGGCTCATAATAAGAGGGATAGACACAAAGGTCGTTACCCAAAATGAGGTCGTAGTAAGGCATGTTCAGCAAACCATCGTCGCCATTGAGATAGCAAGGCACGAAGATAAGCTTCACGGCATCGTTCTTGTCGTTGTGCATACCTAACCAGCTGAGCTGACCCAGCACACGGTCAGTATCTTCTTCATGCAGACGGTGCGTGATAACGGGGTTAGGAAGGGCCGAGGTGTAAACCTTATTCTCCTTCAAACGCTCTACGAGGTCGGTACGAGGCTCTTTCACCCATGCCGGCACCTCGATGATGGCAATCACCTTTTCCTTCAGGTCGCTGTTGTTACGCAAGCGGTTCATGCTCTCGACAAACACATCAATACCCTTGTTGCGATACTCGTAGCGACCGCTTGTAGAGATAATCATGGTATTGTCGTCGAAAGTGTCGCCCGTCAAAGCATTGGCAAGACGGAAGATGGCCTGACGAGCCGCCTTACGTTTCTTGTCAAACTCGCGCTTAGCAGGTACGAACGAGTCTTCAAAACCGTTGGGCAGCACTACGTCGACGGGTTTATCGAGCAGTTGTGCGCACTCGCGAGCAGTGATGTCGCTCACCGTGGTGAAGCAGTCGACATACTTGGCGGTCTGCTTCTCAATCGACTGCTTGCTCTGCATATTCAGTTCGGCAGCCATCTGGTCGCCGTTATAGCAGTTGAAGTATTCGTACAGCGGCTTGTTATTGCCAGCAATACTACGGCCAATGCTGGTAGCATGAGTGGTGAAGAGAGTGCCTATCTGGGGCAGACGGTCGTGAATATACAACACACCAAGACCAGTCATCCACTCGTTGCCATGATAAATAACCTTATCGGCAGCTGAGAGATAGAAGTTGTAGAAACTCTCTACAACACGGGCAGCAGCATACGAGAACATAGAAGCCTCGTCGTAGTCGCCATAAGCGTGCAGACTGTCGACACCGAATTTTTCCCACAGTTTCGTGTATATTCTGTCTTTATCTTTGTAGAAGGTTGTAAACTCTACCAAAATGGCGATAGGGTTTCCGGGAACATCCCAGCGACCTGTCTTTACAACAAGGCCTTCTGAGGCGGCCTTCGTTCTCCAATCGGCAAACAACAAAGGATCTTCAACAAAATACGGACTTTTCTTCGAGCCCCAACAGTCGGGACCAATAAATATAATATGGTCGGGCATCATGGTTTGAAGCGTCTGTGCACGTGAGGCTAATACCGTATAAATACCTCCCACTTTATTACACACTTCCCAGCTCGACTCAAATATATAATCTGGTTTTTGGCGTTTCATTTGATAACTACAATCTCTAAAATTGGTCACAAAAATACAATTTAAAAAATAAATAAACGATTATATTTATAAGAATTTGTAAAAAACAAACGCTTTCTTGACATAATTCAGTATATTTGCTCACAAAAAAAGAAAGAACAATGAAAAAGTATATCTTCACGCTCATTACGCTCTGTGCATCAACTATTTGTTTCGCACAAAATGACAACGTTGTCTTTAAAGGATACCTCTATAACAGCGAGTATCAGGTGTTCTTAAACATCAATTTTTACGACAACAATATCACCTCGTCGGCACAACCTATCTTCGGTGAGATGCCAGGCTACTTAGGGGCCAAACGTGACCCACGCGAATGGTTTATCACAAATGCAAAGATAACCAACAAGAAGACAGCAAAACTTGACATCACAAACGACTATGGCAGCGAAGACCTCACCGCCACACTCACCTGTAACAACGACAGCACCTTCACGCTGACACAAAACAGTGGCAGCCGAATGAAAATAGCCGTGAACCGCAAGTGGGTGAAACTTCCTACAACACTTGTGTTTAAACGCAAGTAGTGGTAAGAGCGTTTAAAAAACACACCATATTATTATATAAGCTTATTTTTGTATGTAAATATGTCAAAGAGCACCGCTGAACGTTTCAGTAGTGCAAAGATACTATTGTGTAAAAGCTAAAGCAAGAATAAATGGTATCAAATAACAGTAAAGCATGGAAATAGAAGAGGTTTGCTATTTAGAAGTGCTGGGTGCGTAGAGGGTTGGGTGCTGGAGGACGGGGCACAGAGGCCACCGTCCTACTTTAGTTTGCCTCGCCACAGTCCTATTGGATAATTCATGGATTAATTCGTGGATAATTCAT
>CAKQFW010000109.1 GCA_934230965.1 uncultured Prevotella sp. | reverse complement strand
ATTTCGGTGCCTTCCATCTTAGGATATTGTCCGTTTACATCTTGCAAGATGTTGGGATGTATCTGTGTATGATAAAGGGCAGTATAGAACACGCGGCGCTGAGCCTCGGTGCCACCTTCAACACTTACGCGGTCGAGCACATTTTTCCAGCTGGCGCGAGCGTCGGCCTTCACCTTTTCAAAATTAAGCGTGGGCTGCTCGGCATTAAGGTTTTCACGGGCATTGGCAATTGACACAAACGAAACGCCAATCTGAACCTCTACCTGTTCGCCTGCCTTGCAAGGGAACGACATAAACCAGCCTATCTCGTTACCCGCCATATCGCGGGTCTTGTTCACATACAGTTTATACTTTCCGCTATATTTCTCCCACGAATCCTTAGCGGCACCCAGCGATGGTTGCTTCTTCCAGAAACCACTCTGAGCAGGTTTCTTGTTAACACGCATAACAAAATACATGGGGAATGAGGCATCTGAGTTGTAGCAGAAGGTACCCAACATGCGCATTCCTTCTACCTCGGTTTCGCTTACCTGGCGCACCGATGCACCAATCTCGTTGGTCAATCCATTGCCTAAGTTGAGCAAGATATTGCCTTGACCTTCAGGAAAGGTGTAACGTTCAACAGCAGTACGCATGGTCGATGTCACCTCGCAGCGGATGCCGTATTTGGTAAGCACATTGCTGTAATAGCCTGGAGTCGACTGCTCATCCTTATACGCTGAGCCGTAGTTGTGATAGTCAACATCAAGTTGGCCCGTGGTAGGCATGGTGAGCAAGGTGCCCAATTCAGGGCATCCCACACCACTCAAGGTTACATGAGCAAAGCCAGTAAAATACTTGTTCTTATACTCGTAAGGGGCCGACCACCACCCTTTGTCTTTATCATACTTGTTAAGATCAGAGCCCATCACATTGAATGGCACCACTGACATAAGGGCGTGTGGCATTACAGAGCCTGGATGACAGATGCTGTAATTGGTGGTTCCGATAAAGGGGTCAACATAATCGATATTGTCTTTGGCATTAACGGTAAGCGTAGCCATCAACAACGACCATGCCATCAGCAATGTTTTATTCATAAGACGTAGTTTTATTGGTTTATTTTAGTTTTATAAATTAGTAGGTTATTTGTTGTTTATATGTCGGGTAATGGTACCATCAAAGCCTACGGTAACCGCTACAATGTAGCTGGTCATCGAATCAGGAATAGCCAAGATGGCATTATAGTGTATGCCCTTATCATCAATGCAAGTAAAGGTTAGATCGCTGAACACCAGCTGGTCGAGAATTTTTTCAGACAGCACGCTCTTGAAATCGGTGCGCAACAAATTGCTTGAAAACACCTTAGTGTTTCCTTTGAAAACACCTAAGTGTATAATGTTGTCATAATACACATTGTCTACCTGTACGCCATCATCGTTACAAGTGGCCTTCATCACCTTATAAGTGGTGGGATTTACTTGAACATAACTGTGATAGCGCTCGTTATTGTGTGTCAATACGGTATCGCGTTTCAACAGTTTATTCTGATTAACAGAGATGGGTGTTGGCTTATTGTCGAACATGCTCAGATACATTTTATCATCGCTCTTCACCAGACGCACTTGCTCACCGTTCTGATTTACAAAGATAAACAGGTGTGCTGTATGCTTTACGATGGGATAAGCCACACGATTAGTGCCCTCCATATAAAAGGTGTCGCGGCAAACTTTAAAGGCAACAGGCATAATGGTTGAGTCAGGAAAGAACACGGTGTCGCCTTTTATGCGAAACACCACGTCTTCTTCATCCTCATCAATCCAAACACCTTGAAGGGTTTTCTTGGCAACACGGTCTTCTTCTACTGCCTGTGCGCCCTTTTTGTCTTTACAACTAACGCACAGCACCAGCAGCATTGCCATTATTATTGATAACTTATTCATTAGCAAATAATTATTTAACGTCCTATACAATGATAGTCGAAGCCCATATCCGTCATCTCTTGGGCATCAAAAATGTTTCTACCATCTATCATCAAGGGGCGTTTCATTCGGTCTTTCACCTTTTGCCAGTCGGGCAAGCGAAACTGTTTCCATTCGGTAAGCAACAACAGGGCTTCAGAACCTTCAACCGCGTCATACATATCACGACAATAGGTTACTGCATCACCCACACGACGCTTACATTCGTCCATGGCAATGGGGTCGTACACACGTATCTTGCAACCAGCCTCGCTAAGCAAATGTATCATGACGAGGGCAGTAGATTCGCGCATATCATCGGTCTCGGGTTTAAAAGCTAAGCCCCATAGGGTTACAGTATGTCCGCTAAGAGGCGTTGTGCCAAAGGCTTTCTGCAACTTAGTGAACAGCAACGCCTTTTGGCGTTCGTTCACACGTTCTACGGCTTTTAGCACCTCCATGCTATAGCCATTGTCATCGGCAGTTTTCACAAGGGCTTTTACATCTTTGGGGAAGCATGAACCGCCATAACCGCAACCTGCATACAGGAACCTACGGCCTATGCGAGCATCGCTACCTATACCATCGCGCACCATATTAACATCGGCCCCAACCTTTTCGCACAAATTGGCAATATCGTTCATAAACGAAATGCGGGTGGCCAACATCGAGT
This sequence comes from uncultured Prevotella sp., assembly GCA_934230965.1. Taxonomy (GTDB): domain Bacteria; phylum Bacteroidota; class Bacteroidia; order Bacteroidales; family Bacteroidaceae; genus Prevotella. The sequence goes on along the minus strand of CAKQFW010000109.1, from coordinate 4,394 downwards.
TGGCGGCATACTTCGTCATCTCAGCGCTGGGGATATCCATAAATATAACGCGGAAATTAACCAAAAGGAAAGGCTTATACAATCGTGTAAGCAACCGTTTGGCGCGCTCGCTATCTACACCCACTACCACACGGTCTGGGCTCATAAAGTCCTTAATAGCGCTACCCTCTTTCAAAAATTCGGGGTTGCTGGCCACATCAAAGTCTATCTGCACGCCGCGTTTTTCCAGTTCTTCATTGATAACATCGCGTATCTTTACAGCTGTGCCTACGGGCACCGTGCTCTTGGTTACCACCACAACATACTTGTTGAGGTTGCGACCAATGGTGCGAGCCACCTGCAAGACATACTTCAAGTCGGCCGAACCATCTTCATCGGGAGGTGTACCCACTGCCGAGAAGATAATGTCTTGCTCGTTGAGCACCTCTTCAAGCGAAGTGGTGAAATGCAAACGACCTGCAGCATAATTTTTCGTCACCAACTCGTCAAGGCCTGGCTCATAAATAGGCATCTTACCTTGCTTAAGCTCGGCTATTTTTTTCTCGTCGACATCTACACAAGTAACATTAACACCTGTGTCGGCAAAACAGGCTCCTGTTACCAAGCCTACATAACCAGTTCCGACTATTGCTATATTCATATTTTCTTACAATTTCTTTAGTTGTTTAGGCCCTTTCAGGCTTTCATGCCATAGCAGCAACACACCCCTTAAAGCATGGTGCAGCACCAATAACCTATGTGCAAAGATAAAACAAATATGCCGAACGGCAAAACAATAGTCGTTTTTTCACAGACCTTATTAAAAAATAGCAAGAAAATAATTGCCAGTACAAACCTTTTTCGTATCTTTGCAAATGTGATAGATTTTGAAAGACATATAACAAAGTTGTTGCTGAGCAATGATTGTGTCATTGTTCCGAGCTTTGGTGGGTTTATGGCCCACCACATGGAAGCACGGTACGATGCCGAGTCGCATTTGTTCTACCCACCCCACCGCACGCTTGGCTTCAACCCACAACTTACTATGAACGACTCGTTGCTCGTGCAGTCGTTCATTGAGGTTTATGACATCAGCTATCCTGAAGCACTAACACGGATAGAAGAAGATGTAAACGAGCTAAAACATATATTAGACACTGAAGGCGAATATGAGATGAGCGGATTAGGCACACTTGTGCTTAATCGTGAAGGCAAATATGAGTTTACACCGTGCGAGGCAGGCATACTCACCCCTAATCTTTACGGGCTGAGCACCTTTGAGATGGCGAAGACAACGACAGAAGCCGAAGTTACACCATCTACCAAGGTGGTATCGCTTCCTGTTTGCGACACACCAACAGAAGTTGCAGCCAACGATGCTGGAAAGGTTGTTTCGATAGAAGAAGCATCAAAACGCACCGCTCCCCTGTGGCTGTTGCGCGACATTGCTGCCGTGTGCATCATTCTTATTGCGGTCATCCTCATGCCCAAGCCCACCAACAACAAGGCCACAAACCTTGCCAATGCAGAGGTTAACACCACATTGCTCACCAAAATTATGCCTAAAGACATCACCACTGGCGAACCACAATCGTTAGAGGTATGCCCCAAAACGGCTGAATCAGAGGCAACATTGACAGCACCCGACAAAGCAAAAGAAGCCACAACGCCCACCTATACGGTTGTGTTAGCTAGCCGCGTGAGCAAAGCTGGTGCCGAGCAATGGGTTAAGAAGCTACATGCCGAGGGCCTTACCGATGCCGAAGTGCTGATTGGCTTTGGCTACACCAAGGTGGTTTATGGCAAGTATGCATCATATACCGATGCCCATAAAATGTTGCAACACCTTAATAAGAATGAGGAGCTGAGCAACAGTTGGATTATGAACCTCACTGCCACAAACTAATTATAGCATTTATCATTTCCCGCACAACGTAAAAATTATACGGAAACAACAACATGAAAAGAGTACGTTGCCCCAAATGTGACAACTTTATCACTTTCGACGAAACAAAATATACCAGCGGACAATCGCTGGTATTTGAATGTCCGCAATGCGGAAAACAGTTTGGCATACGCATAGGCGTGTCGAAACTACGCGACAGACAGAAAGAAGAAAACCCCGAAGATGTAGCCGAAGACAAGCAGTGTGGCAGCATCGTTGTCATTGAAAACGTGTTCCACTACAAGCAAATCATCCCACTACGTATGGGCGACAACAGCATTGGCCGATACATGAAAGGTAGCGGTGTAACGTGCCCCATTGAGACCAACGATCCCAGCATTGATATGCACCACTGCGTTATCAATGTAAGTCGTGACAAGAAGGGCGGGCTGAAATACACACTACGTGACGGTCCCAGCTATACAGGCACATTTGTTGACAACGAAATTCTTGGCGACCGCGAGCGTCGCATCATACATCATGGCACACTATTCACCCTCGGGGCCACCAGCATCATCTTGCGCGAAGCAGGAAAAGAAGAAGACGAATAGTAAATATTATCAACAATACACTTCCCTCCCCTTGACAGTTATACCTTATATAATAAACTGTCAAGGGGAATTTTTTATATTACAATGCCAATACAACAGGCGCCCAAACAAGGGTGGTCTAAATCAAGAAAGAGCTTAAAAGGAAACATTTTTGCACATTTTCATTGGTAAGTGTGCAAAAATTATGTACCTTTGCACCGAATTTTTACATTAGAAAGAAAATATTTATGTCTTTTAATTTATTGAAAGGAAAGCGCGGTATCATCTTCGGCGCATTGAACGACGCATCTATTGCGTGGAAAGTAGCAGAACGTGCCGTAGAAGAAGGCGCTCAGATTGTGTTAACAAACACAGCTGTAGCTTGCCGCATGGGAACCATTGACGAGTTGGCAAAGAAAACCAATGCCACCATTATTCCCGCTGACGCAACATCGGTTGACGATCTTAACAACTTGTTTATACAGGCTCAGGAAGCACTGGGCGGCAAAATCGATTTCGTACTACACTCATGTGCCATGAGCGTAAATATGCGCAAGAAACGCACTTACGATGACCTCGACTACGGCTTCTTAGATAAGACGCTCGACATCTCGGCCATCTCGTTCCACAAAATGTTGCAGGTAGCCAAGAAACTCGATGCCCTCAGCGAGGGTGCCTCAGTGTTGGCCCTTACCTATGTAGCCTCACACCGCACCTTCTTCGGCTATAACGACATGGCCGATGCCAAGTCGTTGCTCGAGTCTATCGCCCGCAGCTTCGGCTACATCTACGGTCGTGAGAAAGGCGTGCGCATCAACACTATCTCTCAGTCGCCCACATTCACCACTGCCGGTAGCGGCATCAAGGGCTTCGATGGCCTTTACGACTTCTCTGATCGCATGTCGCCCTTAGGCAACGCCTCAGCCGACGAGTGCGCCGACTACTGCGTGGTGATGTTCTCTGACCTCACCCGCAAGGTTACCATGCAGACACTATTCCACGATGGCGGCTTCTCAAACATGGGTATGTCATTGCGCGGCATGACTCAATATAACAAATCGTTCATCGACGAGAATCGCGACGAGAACGGAAAGATTATCTACGGATAATACATATCTCTCGGCAATACCGCTTGCCAAGACAAAAGCTGTCAGCAAGCCAAAACATGAGAAATAGATATTAATATAAAACGAGCCAAAGGTGCTTGGTATATTTACCAACCTTTGGCTCGTTTCTTTTTATTATATTTTACTTATTACTAAACAACTATTGCATCACTTCAGGTATGATACAATCACTATCTGAAACAGGTTCGTTCTTATAGAACATTACATAATAGATAGGCATATAGGTTATACCTTGTTCTGTACCAAGGTGCAGCCTATCTTATACAAAATACAAAAAATCTTCCATCAAAAGAACTTTTCAGGAATTATTCCGAGTTTTTACGCCTTAAAAACAGGAATTATTCCGAGTTTTAGCACCCAAAAACAGGAATTATTCCGAGTTTTCATATACACAAAACAGGAATTTTTCCGAGTTTTCACACCCTAAAAACAGGAATTATTCTATATTTCGTGGTGCAGTAATACAAATCAAATGTAAAATATCTAAAGCAAAGTTACAGCAATATAGCTTACACAGATAAACAAATATAAAACAGACGGAGAAGAAAAGCCTGATTTCGATGATATTGTAAACGACATCGAACAGGAGGTTGAAACTCAACAAGTTGAGCTGGATATTGTTAATATACTCCCTGAATTGAAACAGTTAAGCTCTGCCATTGACAAAGCAACCACCGCTGTCATCAATGCCAAACTTGAACTGGAATCTACCATTCAGCAGTATTAGCGTGCAGTATCCAAATTAGGTGGTGCTGTGACTACTATCAGCAAAAAGGTTGATACCATCAATCAGCACATAGACAAAGTTTTGGA
>CAKQFW010000108.1 GCA_934230965.1 uncultured Prevotella sp. | reverse complement strand
CTTTTTGGGAGGGTGTGGTGGGGAGGCCTTGCTAAGCTAGAGGATGATAAGCCTCACTAAGCCTTTCTAAGCCGAGGGGACTGGAGGGTGAAAGCTAACGAGAGCGGCAAAGCAATAGGATTTTTCACTTTTCACTTTTCACTTTTCACTTTTCACTCTTCACTCTTCACTCTTCCCTTAATTATACCCTAACTTTTGCAGCACCTCGTTAGAGATATCTATCTTGGGCGAGCCGTAGATGATGCCGGCGGCTTCAGAGGCGCGGTCGAGCACCAGCGAGTAGCCACGCAGCTCTGAAATCTCTTTTACGGTGTTGTATATCTCGTCTTGTATGGGCGACATGAGGCTTTCGCGCTTTTTGAAGAGCTCGCCCTCGGGGCCGAAATATTTGCGTTTCAGGTCAGAGGCATCTTTCTCTTTCTTCATGATGGCCTCTTGGCGAGCCTTCTTCTGCTCTTGCGAGAGAAATACCAGCTCGTTTTGATAATTCTTATACATGGTGGTGGCCTCGGTGTTGAGTGCCTCTACCTCGGCCTGCCATTTCTTCGACACCTGGTTGAGCTGTTCGTTAGCACGCTCGTAGGCTGGTATGTTCTTGAGGATATACTCCATATCAAGCAGCGCAAACTTTTGTGCGCTGGCCGTAAGCACTGCCGAAACAGCGATGACGGCTAAGAGAAGAAATCGTTTCATACTCTGTTTGTTTATTGAGGCCCACCCCACGCCACCCCTGAGAGGGTGGCGTGGGGGAGGGGTTGTTTATTAGAATTCTTGTCCGAGGATGAAGTGGAAGTTGCTGCCACCCTTTGTGCCAAACACCTTGTCGAAGCCGTAGGCCCAGTCGATACCCATCATACCCACCATGGGGAGGAAGATGCGCACACCGATACCTGCCGAACGCTTCATCTCGAAGGGGTTAAACTTCTTGGTGTCGTTCCATGCGTTACCAGCCTCGACGAAGGTGAGGCCGTAGATGGTGGTGTTGCCCAAGAGGAAGGGGTAGCGCAGCTCGAGCGTCATGCGGTCGTAGGCGTAGCCTTCGTATCCGTAAGGTGTGAGCGAGCCGTTTTCGTATCCACGCAAGCCGATGGTTTCTTCGGCATAGCCTGTTGAGTAGCCCGACATACCGTCGCCACCCACATAGTAGGTTTCGAAGGGCGACTTCTTATATTTATTATAGGTGCCCAGCAGACCCATCTCTACGCGTGTCATGAGCACGAAACATTTCTGTCCGCCCGACAGCGCGGTGTAGGTTCTTGCCTTGAATTTCCACTTATGATATTCAACCCAGCGGTATTTTTCTTGCTGCTCGCGCTCGTAGGTGCTCGAGTAGCGGTCGTTGGCCAGGTTCTTATAGTCTTTGTTATCCCACTTTGACCATGGCGGGGTAAGGGTTACCGAGAACAGGAAGTCGGAGCCACGGCGTGGGAACATCTGGTTGTCGGTAGAGGTACGGCTGAGCGAGATGCTCAGGTTGAGGTTGTTTGAGTTGCCGTTGGTCATGAGGAAGTACTGCCAGTTTTTCAGCATGTATCGTGTGTACGACAGCATGAGCGAGAGCTGGAAGTAGTCGTCGGGCCAGCGCAGACGTTTACCCCATCCTACGTTTACGCCAAACATCTTGACATACTTGTCGGGGTCGTAGTAGTTCTCATAGTTATTATAGCTATAGTTGCCGTATCCGTACAGATAGTTGTAATAGTTGTTATAATAACCATTGTTGTAGTAGTTGCTCGACACGTCGGTCTGCTTTGAATAGTAAGCGCCTACAGAGAACTGTATGGGTCGTTTTCCACCAAACCAGTTGGTGCTATACGATGCGTTGTACGATTGGTAGTAGGTACCGTTGGTCTGCACACCCAGCTGCATCACCTCGCCATCGCCGATAGGCATGATGCCTCGGTGCTCTTTGTTCTTGTTGAAGAGGTTGCGCATAGAGAAGTTGTTGAGCTTCAAGCCCACACGACCAATCACACCTGTTTGTCCCCATCCCAGCGAGAACTCAATCTGGTCGTTCGACTTCTGTTCGAGGTTCCAGTTGATGTCTACGGTACCGTTTTCGGGATCGGGCTTCACGTCGGGGTTCACCTTTTCAGGGTCGAAATGTCCCATTGATGCCAACTCACGAGCCGAGCGCTGCAGCGCATCTTTCGAGAAGAGGTCGCCGGGCTTGGTGCGCAGCTCGCGTCGTACCACGTTTTCATACAAACGGTCGTTACCGTTAATGCGCACGTGGTTGATGTGTGCCTGTGTGCCCTCTTGTATGCGCATCTCAAGGTCGATGCTGTCGCCCACGATGTTCACCTCGGTAGGCTGTAGCTGGTAGAAGAGGTAACCATTGTTCCAGTAGTTGTTGCCCACAGCGTCGTCGTCTTCGGTCAGACGTTTGTTCATGAGCTTCTGGTTATACACGTCGCCATGTTTCATACCCAGCACCTGTGCCAGATAGTCGGAGGGGTAGATGGTGTTGCCCACCCATGTGATGTTGCGCAGGTAGTATTTCTTACCCTCGTCTACCTTTAAATATATGTTTACGTGCTTGTCGTCGGCGTTCCATACGCTATCTTCAACGATGGTGGCGTCGCGGTAGCCGTATTCGTTATACTTGTCGATGAGGTTCTGCTTATCGGTTTTCCAGCGCTCGGGCGTAAACTTCTTGGCTTTCAAGAAGGTGCTGAGCTTTCCTGCCTCGTGGGTCTTTGAGAAGGCACCCTTGCGGAACAGTCCACCCTTGATTTTCAGGTTCGACATCTCTTTGTTGCCTTCAATAATAATGTGGCGCACGCGCATCTTCTGCTTCTTATCGATTACCACGTCGAGGATAACTTGGTTCTTGTTCGATACGTCGTCGCGCTGATGAATTTGTATGTCGGCGTTCTTGAAACCCTTGTCGTCGAAGTATTTCTTAGCCAAGATTTTGGCGCGGTCGATCATGTTAGGTGTAATCTGTGCGCCCTTTAGTAGGCCCAACTTCTCCTCCATGTCGGTGCGCTCCGACTTTTTCAAGCCGATATAGTTGATGGTAGACACACGCGGACGAAGGCGCAAGAAGATGTGCAGATATACCTTGTTGCCCCCGACGATAGAGTCGGCCGAGATAGAGACGTCAGAGAAGAGACCATATTTCCAGTAGTGCTTTACGGCTTCGGTAATTTCGTTGCCTGGCAGCGTGATGTCTTGGCCTATGGTGAGGCCAGAGATGCCTGTAAGCATATAGTCTTCGTAGCCCTCGGCGCCCGACACGTTCAGGCCCGCAAGGGTGAGCGTGCGTGGCGTTCCAGCATACGATATGTCGGGGTAGGTGATTTTGTCTTGCGCTGTCATGCTGACGCAGCAGAGCAGCGCCACAAATGCAGCCAACAGTTTGTGTATGTTCATTGTTGTGTTTATAATTTTCGCTTTTTCTCTTTACACTCTTCGTTCTTCACTCCTTTATGCTTCGTTTTCTACCTGTTCTTCGGTTTTTCCGAATCGGCGCTGGCGCTGCTGGTAGCAGCTTATGGCCTTTTGCAGGTCGGCCTCGGCAAAGTCGGGCCAGAAGGTGTCGCAGAAGTAAAGTTCGCTATAGGCTATCTGCCAGAGCAGATAGTTGGATATGCGCAGCTCGCCACCGGTGCGTATCAGCAGGTCGGGGTCGGGCATGAAGGTGGTTTGCATGTTGTTGCTGAGGGTGTCTTCGGTGATGTTTGCGACGTCGAGCTCGCCCTCTTTCACCTGTTGCGCTATGCGTCGTGCAGCCTCAGTTATCTCCCAGCGTGCCGAGTAGCTCAGCGCCACCACCATGGTCATAGCATCGTTGTTAGCGGTGTGTGCCATGGTTTCGTTCAGCTTGTCTTGCACGGCCTGTGGCAGGCGTGCGATGTCGCCGATGACGCGGAAGCGCACGTTATTCTTCATAAATATCTCGTCTTCGAGCGATGAGAGCACCAGCGCCATGAGCGCTGCCACCTCGTCGGCGGGTCGGTTCCAGTTTTCGGTTGAGAAGGTGTATAGGGTGAGATATTTTACGCCCAGACGTGTACACTCAGAGGTGATGCGTCTTACCGTCTCTACGCCAGCCTGGTGGCCGTAGCTGCGCGGCTGCCCTTTGGCTGTGGCCCATCGTCCGTTGCCGTCCATGATGATGGCTATGTGGGCCGGTATATTGTTCATATCAATAGCGTCGTGCATAGATATCGTTGTTATATGTCGTTTTTATTCGTCGGCGTTGTGGCACGTTCTGCATTTGGGCATGAAGCTGTAGGTGAGCGACAGCTGTAGGGCCGAGTAGCAGTCGGTGTTCTTAAACAGTCCTGAACTGGCAATGTTGTAGGGGTCGGTAGCGCCGTCGAGGTTATCGCTCAGCGAGAAGTGTATGGCCCATTCAAGGCCCACGTTCAGGCGGGGTGCCACCTTATATTTAATGCCCAAGCCTATGGGCACGTTGGCGGTAAACACGCTCTTGGCACCCTCGTTAGCTTTTGAGGCGAAGGTGGCGCCGAGGCCTCCGAAGATGAAGGGCGTGAGACGTTGCGCCCCGCGATAGTCGCGCCCGGTGCCGTAAGGCCAGAAGTTGTATTCGTAGGTGAGGCTCATGTCGGCCACGCCACAACTGAAGGTGTAGGGCTTGCCATCGTAGGCAGGATAATAGGTTGATGCGTTGTCGCTGCCCCCACTTATTTTGCCATACTGCACCGCCAGCCTAAAGCCCATAAAGGGGTTGATGATGCGTCGCAGCATGACCGATGCCATAGGCTTCATGCCCGAGGCAATGCTGCCGTTGAAGTCGCCCTCATACGCCATCATGCCCACGCCCCCGCCTATCTCCATGCGGTATTGGTCGTCGGTCTGTGCTTGTGCTGTGCCGAGGCATAGCGCCATGCACACGGTTGCTATGATGCGTGTGTAGAGCATTATTTGTTGTTATCGTCGCGCCACTCGAAGATGTCTTGGCGTGTGGCCCATCCCAGTTTGTTCAGGCGGCCGCGCCATACCTGTGCGCTGTTGCCGCATACCAGCCAAACATAGTTGTTGGCGTCGATGGTGAAGGCCAGTGCGTCGTCGCTGCTTGCAAAGTCGGTGGGCACGGTTACCACGGTGTCTTCTTGCCAGGTAAGGCCCTTGTCGGTGCTGTTCCAGAACATTTTGTGTGCTTCTTTCTTGCAAGCACCCAAACCTTTTCCGCCGAAGGCTACGAGGCCGAGGGCGCTGTTTGCCATCTGCAGGTGAGCCAAACGGGGCAGGCGATATTTAGCTTGCGAGTCGGCACCATAGTAGCAAATCCAAGGCTGTGTGTTGTCGTTGGGGTCGATTACCTTTGCCCACACCACGTTGGCGGTGTCGGTGCTATGAGCGGTAACATCGCGGCTGCCCTGCATAATGATGCGGTAGCTGTCGCTATTAGTGGTCAGTGCCAGGGCGGCGCTGCTTACGTTCTGTCGAGGCAGATAGGCAGCATCGTCGGCGTCGATGTCTTCTTTTGTCCAGATCGAGCCGTTGTCGGTAGAGTGGTTCAGGGCACCCTCGGCGTCGTAAGCAAAGAGGTGCTTGTCGCTGGCTGCCACCAGCTGCTTTTGTGTGGTAGCGGTCCAAGTCCAACTTTTCCCGTCGGTGGTGGCGTAGAGATAGTTGCCTGAGATGAATAGGGCATTCTCGCCATCGGTCATCAGGTTCTGATAAGCGTCGGCGTCAAGTGTGGCGGGTGTGGTTTGGCTCCAGTTTGAGCCATCGGCCGAGGTATAGAGGCGTGTGGCGGTGCCGTCGGTGCCAGCCAGCACCAGCTGGTTGTTAGGCAGTGCCACCATGCGCATGCCTTTCAGCGCGCTGATGCCCACCTCGGCGGTGTTGTTGCTGAGCTTTGTCCATACAAATTTGTCGCCATCTTCCTTATGCACGTTCAGTGTTACCTTATATCTGTGGCTTGAAAGGGTAGAGTTAGAATAGACGATCAGTTCACGCTCCTTTGTATAGTCGACGCTATCGGTAGAATTGAAAACACGTGTGGTGTCGCTGTCTACGTTCTTGATGCCCACCATTCCTGAGTTGCGCGTGCTTGCTGTGGCCAGCACCTTGGTGATGTCGCAACCCAGGGGCAGCGAGTCGGCATTAAAGATACGGCCACCCAGGTGGTCGATGGTCATCTTTACCGAACTAAAGTCTACGCTCTTCACATACGAGCTATCGCGCAGCCCATCTTTGGTTTTGCAAGAGAACGTTTGGTTGATGTTTCCTAATGTAAAAGCGGTAATGGCGGCATCGTCGTCGTACACGTATTCATTGTCTGAATTGAGGCATGAGGTGCACAAAACAGCACTTGCCAAGAGCAATACAATAGAGAATATGTTTCTTTTCATCATTCTGTCGTCGTTGTTTTTAGGTGCAAATTTAGTCAGAATTCCGCAAATAGCGGTCGTTTTGTCATTTTATTATGCAAATTAAAGCAGAAAAGTATTATTTTTAAGTTTGTTTAGTGATTTAATGTATTGAACATAATGGTTGTATAAGCCTATGGGCATAAAAAAAGGACGACACGATCACTCGCGCCGGCCTTCCAAAGAATAATGTTAACGCACGTTGGTATTTACAAGAGCGAAAACGCTCAGGAGGGTTACGATTGCAACACCTACCAACACTGCGGATGTTTCAAAGTCTAATAACATAATCTTTACCTTAAATCTATCAAACTACTAACCTAATGAAAAAACGTTGTATTCTCACGAACACATTGCAAAGTTAATGTATCGATATTAAAAATAATGTGTGGATTTAATAGTTTTTTGTGTGAAAATGTTATTAATTGATTTATGTCAGTTCTAATTAATAACAACTTTTGCTTTGCGCACATGGGGTGGTAAGTGTGCAAGAAAATGTGTGAGGAATGTGTATAAAAATGTGTGAGGCTCTGTGCCCCCGAAATGTATAAACGCAAAAGAGGCAGCCACTCTTTCGAGCTGCTGCCTCTTTTTACGAATGTTGTCCTAGGCGGATTCGAACCACCACAAACAGAACCAAAACCTGTTGTGCTACCATTACACCATAGGACAAACATATCGTTGTGTGATGTATAAATCGCCGTTTAGCGACCCACCTT